>NZ_JBGLYV010000033.1:0-63769 GCF_047304225.1 Pseudomonas sp. Pseusp3
GCGGGTGGATCAAGATCAAGAGCGGCAGGCGAGCTAACGCTCGGCCCTGTAGGAGCGAGCTTGCTCGCGATGGACGTTAACGATGACGCGGGCTGCCTGAATGCCCGCGGTGTCCTGGCGTTTTTCGCGAGCTTGCCCGCGAAGACGGCGGGACAGTCGACATTGCACTTTCAGCCACACCCCAACATATCGTTTCCACACGCCCGCGTGGGAGTGCGGCCATGGATGCTCCGCGTTACGTTTTTGGCGTTAGCGCGGTGTAGGAAAGCGCCAGAAGTTTCCCACGCAGTTTTCAGGTTGTCCGTCGGAAGCGGGCTGAATAACCTTTGGTGATCGCTGAAATGCTTCAGCGATCGGGCGTGAGAACCCGCAAGAGAGTGTTAATCCAGCGCCAGTACCACCATAATTGCCGCCAGCTTTTCCGCTGCCAGCAATGCTTTATGGCGGCTGTGTGCGGGCAGACCCAGGTCTGGCCGGATTGCTCTCTTGCCGGTTTCTCACTCCGCACATAGCTGCCACCTCTTCGTCCGCGTGAGAAACGGCGAGAGATGGCTCCAATCGATAAGGAGCATATTTTGGATAAGTTAATCCCCGATCCCCCCAGCAACACCACCAAACCCTACAGCCCCCGCACCATGTTCACGATCGTCCCCGACATGGACACTGAAAGCCTCCTCGCCCACGCCTGTGAATCACTGGCTTCAGCCAATGTCATGGCGAGTGATTTCGCCACCTGCCTGACTGGCCCCCAGCGCAACACGGCGCTGGCTATTGCGCAGATCGTCATGTTGGCGGAGCTGGCGGTGAATCGCGCGCTGGATAACCTCGATCCGCAGTAGTTGGCCGACTGACCGCGTTATCGTTCTTCGCGAGCAAGCCCGCTCCCACAGGTCACCACCGAGCCAGTGGGAGCGGGCTTGCTCGCGAAGGCGGCGCAACGATCGCCACCGTCCCTTTGCTCATATTCCTTCCATAAAAAAACCCGGCAAAAGCCGGGTTTTTTGACTGGCATCGAGCTTAAGCGGTGAAGGTTTTGCCTTCGAACTGCTCAGCCACGAATTTCCAGTTGACCAGGTTCCAGAACGCTTCGACATACTTCGGACGCAGGTTGCGGTAGTCGATGTAGTAAGCGTGTTCCCAGACGTCGCAGGTCAGCAGCGGGGTGTCGCCGTTGGTCAGCGGGTTGCCGGCGCCGATGGTGCTGGCCAGGGCCAGGGAACCGTCAGCCTTCTTCACCAGCCAGCCCCAACCGGAACCGAAGGTGCCGATGGAAGTCTTGCTGAACTCTTCCTTGAACTTGTCGAACGAACCGAAAGCCGCGTTGATGGCTTCAGCCAGTGCGCCGGTTGGTTGGCCGCCGGCGTTTGGCGCCAGGCAGTTCCAGTAGAAAGTGTGGTTCCAGACCTGAGCGGCGTTGTTGAAGATACCGCCCGAGGAAGTCTTGACGATTTCTTCCAGGGTCTTGCCTTCGAACTCGGTGCCTGGCACCAGGTTGTTCAGGTTCACGACGTAGGTGTTGTGGTGCTTGTCGTGGTGGTATTCCAGGGTTTCCTTGGAAATGTGCGGCTGCAGGGCGTCGTGTGCGTAAGGCAGCGGCGGCAATTCGAAAGCCATGATGATTCTCCTAATCAGGTCAGTTGCGGTGAGCGCAAGGCCGATCACGGGCGGCCAGACAAGCGCCGGGGAGTTTGTACTCTTTGCGGCGCAGGGAGTCGGATCATAGCACCGGGGGGGCGGCATAACCACGCAACAACTGTGTGGAATAGAGGTTGTGCGAATCAGATGGCCGCGATCAACTGGAACGCTACGGCAAACATCATCACCGCCACCAGCAGATCGAGAATTCGCCAGGTACCTGGGCGGGCGAGCCACGGTGCCAGCCAAGCCGCACCGAGCGCCAGGGTGAAGAACCACAGCAGCGAGGCACTGGCCGCGCCCACGACATAAGCGCCCGGTTCGGTTTGTTGTGCGCCCAGGGAGCCGATCAGCAAAACGGTGTCCAGGTAAACGTGCGGGTTGAGCAACGTCACCGCCAGTGCACTGAGCATTACCGCCCGCAGCGAGCGTACGGTCTGGCTTTCGCCCTGCTCAAGGCTCTGTTTCGAAAAGGCCCGGCGCAGTGCCTGGCTGCCGTACCACAACAGAAACGCTGCGCCGCCCCAGCGGGCAATCGCCAACAGTGTCGGATTTTGTGCCAGTACCGTCGCCAGTCCGAATACCCCGGCCGCCACCAACAGGGCGTCGCAGGCCACGCAGAGGGCCGCTACCGGCAAGTGATGTTCACGTCGCAGGCTTTGCGCCAGGACAAACGCATTCTGGGTGCCGATCGCCATGATCAGGCCGAAGGCCACGAGCAGCCCGTTCATATAACTTTGCCACATGATTGCTTACTCCGCGTTGGCTGCCAGGTCCCGCAGTACTTGCAGGGCGCGGTCGGCGTCGGCCTGGCCGACAAACAAATGGTCGTGGTAGTAGCCGGCAATCACGTTGCAGCTGATGCCGGCCTTGCCCAATGCCGTGGCGAACGCGGCGGTCAGGCCGACCGCTTCGAGGGCCGAATGCACGTTCAAGGTGATCCAGGCGGCGATGTAGTCGAAGCTGAATCCGGCTTTTTCGGCACGGGAACGTTCGAGAATCACCGTCAGGCCTTCCTGCTCGCGGAAGCTGCCGACAACCTCCAGGTCCGCAGGCAATTTGCCGTCGCGCAGGGTGCAGAACACATATTCGCCAGCGTTGAGTTGCGGGCTCATGCTGCGCAGCAGCGTTGCCAATGATGTTTCGCCAGCCATGTGGGTGATCCTTGTTCAAGAGTTCTTGCTGGTCATTGTCCTTGCGAAGGTTGTATAAGAAAAACAAATCATGCTGATCGCTCATTAGGAAAACTGATGTTCGACTATAAATTGCTTTCCGCCCTGGCCGCCGTCGTCGAACAGGCCGGTTTTGAACGGGCGGCCCAGGTGCTGGGCCTTTCGCAATCGGCGATTTCCCAGCGCATCAAGCTGCTGGAAGCACGGGTTGGCCAACCGGTGCTCGTGCGTGCCACGCCGCCAACGCCGACGGAAATCGGTCGACGGTTGCTCAACCACGTGCAACAGGTGCGATTGCTTGAACGGGATTTGCAAAGCCTGGTGCCGGCGCTGGATGAAGAGGGCCTGCCGGAGCGCCTGCGGATCGCCCTGAACGCCGACAGCTTGGCCACTTGGTGGGCGCAAGCCGTGGGAGCATTTTGCGCGGAGCAGCATCTGTTGATGGACCTGGTGGTCGAAGACCAGACCGTGGGCCTCAAGCGCATGCGCGCCGGTGAAGTGGCGGCCTGTGTCTGCGCCAGCGAGCGTCCGGTGGCGGGCGCGCGCAGCGTGCTGCTGGGGGCGATGCGTTACCGTGCGCTGGCCAGCCCCGCCTTTATTGCCCGGCATTTTCCGCAAGGCGTACGTGCCGATCAGTTGGCCCGAAGCCCGGCGTTGGTGTTTGGCCCGGACGATTTCCTGCAGCATCGTTATCTGGCGTCCCTCGGCGTCGAGGGTGGTTTCGAACACCATTTATGCCCGTCGTCGGAAGGCTTTATCCGTCTGACGGAAGCCGGGTTGGGCTGGGGTCTGGTTCCGGAACTGCAGGTACGCGAGCAACTTGAAAGGGGGATATTGCAGGAACTGCTGCCAGATAAGCCAATCGATGTGCCGCTGTACTGGCATCATTGGCGTAATGGCGGGCAGTTGCTGGGGCTGCTCACCGATCAATTGGTACGCGCCTCGAAGCAATGGCTGGTGCCCTTGGACTGACGCGCAGCGTCAAGACCTCACGTAATACGCAAAACGAAATATTCGGAGCAATTCATGAAGATTCTGGTTACCGGCGCAAGCGGCTTCATCGGCGGGCGCTTTGCGCGTTTTGCCCTGGAGCAGGGCCTGGACGTGCGGGTCAACGGTCGCCGGGCCGAGAGTGTGGAGCATCTGGTGCGCCGCGGAGCCGAGTTCGTCCAGGGCGATTTGAGCGACCCGGAGCTGGCACGCGAACTGTGTTCGGACGTCGAGGCCGTGGTGCATTGCGCCGGTGCCGTGGGTTTATGGGGACGTTATCAGGACTTCCACCAGGGCAACGTTCAGGTCACCGAGAACGTGGTCGAAGCCTGCCTGAAACAACGGGTTCGGCGCCTGGTGCATTTGTCGTCGCCGTCGATCTACTTCGATGGTCGCGATCACTTGGGCCTGACCGAAGAGCAGGTGCCCAAGCGCTTCAAACACCCCTATGCCGCCACCAAGTACCTGGCCGAGCAAAAAGTCTTCGGTGCCCAGGAGTTCGGTCTGGAAACCCTGGCCCTGCGCCCGCGTTTCGTCACCGGGGCCGGCGACATGAGCATCTTCCCGCGCCTGTTGAACATGCAGCGCAAGGGGCGCCTGGCGATCATCGGCAACGGTCTGAACAAAGTCGATTTCACCAGTGTGCAAAACCTCAACGAGGCGTTGCTCAGCAGTTTGCTGGCCAGCGGTTCCGCGCTGGGCAAGGCTTACAACATCAGCAACGGCACGCCGGTTCCGTTGTGGGACGTGGTCAATTACGTCATGCGCAACATGGAAGTCCCACAGGTTACCCGCTACCGTTCCTACGGCCTGGCCTACAGCGTGGCGGCGCTCAACGAGGGTGTGTGCAAGTTGTGGCCGGGGCGTCCCGAACCGACGCTGTCGCGACTGGGCACGCAGGTCATGAACAAAAACTTCACCCTGGACATCAGCCGCGCCCGGCATTATCTGGATTACGATCCCAAGGTCAGCCTCTGGACCGCGCTCGATGAATTCTGTGGCTGGTGGAAGGCTCAGGATGTTCGCTGACGTTCGCTTAACCCCCCTTACTGAACCGGATACAGGGCTTCAGGGTCAATGGTTACGGCTGTGGGGTTTATACTGCGCGGCATAAAGCCATTATGTGATTGACTAAGGTTGACTCAATGTCCATGCGTAACGATGCCAACGACGACTTCGATGATGTACCGAGCCTGCGTGCAGACGTTCTCGATGACGATTTTCCGCCCACTGCCCGCACGGCCGTGCAATCGCGCACGGCGCCGGTGGTGAAGGTCAAGGCGGCGGGTACCGGTGCCCTGTGGGCATTGGTCGGGGCGTTGTTCTTCGCATTCGCGGGCCTGGGCTGGTGGAGCTTTCAGCAGATTTCCCTGATGGAACAGCAACTGGTGGCGACCCAGGAGAGCTTTGCGCGAATCAGTGAAGAAGCGGCAGGGCGCCTGCAGGATATTTCCGGAAAGGTTGTTGCCAGCCAGACCAGTGTCACCACCGACAGCGAGGCCCTGAAGCTGCAAATCCGCCAGCTGGAAAGCAAACTCCAGGACCAGAACACCCAGCAGCAAGGTGTTGCCGGCCAGGCCTCGGACCTGGACAAGCGACTGGCGCAAATGACTGCGCAATCCACAGAGCTGGACAAACGTCTGGCGCAGTTGACTGCCCAGAACAACGAACATCAGACAGCCAATACTCAGTTGCAGGCCCAGGTCAAAGCCTTGAACGCTGAATTGGCCGCCCTGAAAAGTGCCCCGTCCGACTCGGAAAAACTCGATGCACAGCTGAAGAGCCTGGGCGCCGATATCACCGCGCTGAAGAAACAAGGCAACCCGAGCGCTGCCATCGAGCGTCTCGAGCAAGACATGATCGTGCTCAAGAGCGAGCAGGACAACCGTCCGGCGGTCACACAGGGCTCGAGCAATACCGCCGAGTTCGATGCGTTCCGCAGCCAGGTCACCCGCAACATCAATACCCTCCAGGCGCAGATCCAGAACCTTCAGCAGCAACTGCGCGCCCGGCAGTAATGTAGAGCGCAAGCATGTCGACTATCAGCGCGTCGGCCAGAGGACTCTGAGGAAGGTCGGGTACTTTCTGGTGCCGGTCGGGTATTACAGCCCTTGAATCGTAGTGACTGTCAGATCGCCTTCGCGAGCAAGCCCGCTCCCACATTAGACCGAGTTCTTCATGAGTACGCGGTCTAATGTGGGAGCGGGCTTGCTCGCGAATACAGGCGACGCGGTCTACCTAGCGAACCTTGTCCTCGCGCCCGCGCAACAGCATGTTCGGCATGACAATCGCTGCCGCCAGCCCCAGCAACGACACCATCGCGCTGACCGTCAGCAAGTGCCGGAACGTCAACAGCAACTCGGCACGCAAGGCGTCCTGCGCGTCACCCGGTGCGGCGTTCAAGCCGTCGAGCAGCACATTGCCTGAACTGCCCTCGACGATCAGTGACGAGCCGGCCAGGTGCGCAAAACTTGAGCCCTGCAACAACGCCAACAGCAGCGCCGACATCAACGCCACACCCACGGCACCACCCAGCGAACGGAAGAGGTTGGTGGTGCTGGTGGCGACGCCGATGTCCCGTTGCTCCACCGAGTTCTGCGTGCCGACCAATGACGTCGGGAACTGCATGCCGGAGGAAATCCCGCAGAGCAACATGAACAGGCTGCTCACGACGAATGCCTGCGGTGGGCTGAACGCCATGCCAATAATTGCGATGGGCATCAGCGCAGCGCCGGTGAGGATCATCGGTTTGTAGCGTCCGGTCACGGAAGTGCGGCGGCCGGCGAAATACGCGCCAATCGGCAAGCCCATGGCCAGCGGCAACAGATGCAGGGCGGCACTGTCGGCACCAGCGCCGGTCACGCTCTGGAAGCGCAATGGCATCAGCACAATCAGCGAGATGGCCTGGAAACTGGTGAAAAAAATCGTGCACCAGCACAGGATCGCATTACGGTTGGCGAACAGATGCATGGGCAGCAAGGGCTCCCGTGCCCGCCGCTCGTGAACGACAAACAGCCCCAGCACCAGCACCGCACACGCGAGCAACGCCAGCACTTCGGGGCTGCGCCAGGAATGGCCCTGACCGACCTGCGTGATACCCAGCAACAACGCCGTCAGCCCGATGATCATCAACACGGTGCCCAGGTAATCGATAACCGGTTTGCGTTGCGGAATCGGCAGGCCGACCAGTGTGCGATTAGCCACCAGCCAGGCGCCCAGGCCCAGCGGCAGGTTGATCAGGAACACCCAGCGCCAGGACAGGTATTCGGTCATGTAACCGCCGAGCACCGGGCCGGCCGCACTGGCCACTGCATACATGCTGCTGAAATAGCCCTGATACCGGCCGCGCTCCCGTGGCGGCACGATGTCACCGATGATCGCCTGGCTTACCGAAATCATCCCGCCGGCCCCGATACCCTGGAAGATTCGCGCCAGTACCAGTTGCTCCATGCTCTGTGCCATGCCGCAGAACACCGACGCCAGGGTGAACAGGCCCATGCCGAACAGCATCAGCTTGCGCCGCCCGTACAGGTCGCCCAGTTTGCCGTAGATCGGCACCGCCACGGTCATGGCCACCATGTAGCCGGAAATCACCCAGGCCAGCAGGCTGACGTCCTTGAACTGCGCGGAAATGGCCGGCATCGAAACGGCGACGATGGTCTGGTCCAGCGCCCCGAGAAAAATCGCCAGCATCAAGGCGATCAGCACGCTGCGGATGGCGGGTTTGGGCGTTTCAGGCTGGCGGAGATTGGTCACGGGAAAACCTGCGGGCAGTGATTGACCCGCAAGAGGCAAGGCGAGCGGGAATGCTCGCCAGTGTAAGTCGGTAGGAAGCTATTCGATAGCCTCATAAGGAAGCCCGACGTAGTTTTCTGCGATGGTTTTTCGACCCGCCTCGGAGTCGATGAAATATTCCAGCTCCGATTCGGCAATGCGCTGGCTGAAGGCATCGTGGTCGTCGAAACGGTGCAACATCGAAGTCATCCACCAGGAGAAACGCTCCGCCTTCCACACCCTGCGCAGACAAATTTCGGAGTACTTCTCCAGCAAATCGACGCGATCTTCGCGGTAAACCTTGAGCAGAATGTTGAACAGGGTACTGACATCACTGGCTGCCAGATTCAGGCCCTTGGCACCAGTCGGCGGGACGATGTGCGCGGCATCGCCGACCAGGAACATCCGCCCGTACTGCATCGGTTCGACCACGAAGCTGCGCAGCGGCGCGATGCTCTTTTCGATGGACGGCCCCGTGACCAGTCTGTCCGCCAACGCTTGCGGCAATCGTGACTTGAGTTCGTCCCAGAAGCGTTGGTCCGACCAGTTTTCGACATGATCGCTGGTGGGCACCTGGAGGTAATAACGGGTGCGTGTCGACGAACGCATGCTGCACAGGGCGAAACCGCGCTCATGGCGGGCGTAGACCAGCTCATCGTGGACCGGCGGGGTATCGGCCAGAATCCCCAGCCAGCCGAAGGGATAGATCCGTTCGAAGATTTTCAGGCTGTCGGCGGGAATCGATTGCCGCGCCACTCCATGGAAGCCGTCGCAACCGGCGATGTAGTCGCAATCGACTCGCCAGGTCTCACCGTCCTTTTCAAAAGTGACAAACGCTTCATCGGTTTTCAGGCCGTGGGGGACGACGTTTTCGGCTTGATAAATCGTCTGCGCGCCGGCCTCCCGACGAGCGGCCATCAGGTCGCGGGTGACTTCGGTCTGGCCGTAGACCATCACGGTTTTGCCACCCGTCAGGGCGTGCAGATCGATGTGTACCCGGCGCCCGTCGAGGGCCAGTTCAAAGCCGCCATGCACCAGTCCCTCGGCGTCCATGCGCTGGTTTACGCCGGCCTGACGCAACAGCTCTACCATGCCTTGCTCAAGCACGCCGGCACGGATTCGGCCGAGTACATAGTCCGGGGTCTGACGTTCTAGAATGAGGGTGTCGATGCCGGCGTTGTGCAGCAATTGGCCGAGCAACAAGCCTGAAGGGCCGGCACCAATGATAGCGACCTGGGTTTTCAGTGTTTTCATTGTTTTTATGACTCGCAAGCTTCACGCGACCAGGGCCGGTGAGTGATTTTTATGGATCGAGTGCTTGCATTTTTCCCTTGCGAGTCTGTCAATTGAAGGTGAAAACTGAGCCGATAGCTGTACATTCTGCCAATCGGTGCGATTATCGCCCGTCATCTATTCCGAGGCCTGGATTGAAGTGATGAACAAGCCTGACCTGCCTTCGATTCCGGTGTTCAAGCTCTACGGTGAAAGCCTGGATTGGCCGACCCCGGACTTGCTGCACTGTGAAACCATTTCCAAACGCAGTAGCGAACATCATTGGGAAATCAAACCCCACCGCCACGCTGATTTGTGCCAGTTGCTCTTCGTATTCAAAGGTCAGGCAGAGCTTGAAATCGAAGGCCAGCGTACGCAACTGGTGGAACCGGCGATCCAGATCCTGCCACCGCTGTCAGTGCATGGCTTTCGTTTTTCCGAGGACGTGGAAGGCTTTGTCGTGACCCTCGCCGCGCCGTTGATCGCCCACCTGCAGATGCAACTGGGGCAATCGGTCAATGCCCTGGCACAGGCCGAAAGTTACCCGGCAGGCAAGGACGCCGAGTACCTCAACAGCCTGTTCAGTGCCTTGCAGAACGAGTACACCAGCCATCAACCGGCGCGGGAAATGCTCATGCATTCGCTGGTCAGTGTGATCATGGTGTGGGTCAGCCGCCAGGTGATCCAGCGTCGCACCGCCATGGCGCGACCGCAGCGGGCCCGGGAATATCTCAACGGCTTTATTCAGCTGGTGGAAGAGACCTATCGCCAGCACGTCAAGGTCGAGGACCTGGCACACCGGCTGGGGATTTCCGTGTCCCACCTCAACGGCACTTGTCGTGAGCTGGCGGGGCAACCGGCGTTGCAGATCGTGCACGAACGGCAGTTGCTGGAGGCCAAGCGTTTGCTGACCTACACCAGCATGACCATTTATGAAATGTCCGACGTGTTGGGGTTTTCCGATCCGACCAATTTCACGCGCCTGTTCCGGCGTCGTGTGGGGATTTCGCCCAAGGCGTTCCGCGACCGCTTGAAAGCCGATCAGGGCAACGAAGCCTGACCCCCTTCGTTACCGGAGGGCATCGAGGGTGGCGTTGTGGGGAACGCAGTGCTCGAAGTTGCAGGTTGCGTAATCACGGGGCAGGTTGCGCAATTGCTCGACGCGCCAGGCTGCAGCGCCATAAAGCCCGAGCGTGACCGCGCAGGTGATGAAGATCGCGAGGTATCTTCTCGTTTTGATGTTCATGGCGTTGACCTCTGAACGAATACCTTTCGGTATTACTTTGAGCATAGGTCAGCGCCTGTGAGTTACCAGCCATGACACGCCATTCAGACCACTGATGACTTCCACTTGTGGGAGCGGGCTTGCTCGCGAAAGCGATATTTCATGCGCAAAATTTGCATTGGATGTACCGACCTCTTCGCGAGCAAGCCCGCTCCCACAAGTGATCCGGTTACAGGCCGATATCCCATTGTGGTTCTTCCGGAAATCTAAGCACCAGAAAATCCAACAAGCTGCGCAATGCCGCCGGCATGTGCTTGCGCGATGCATACACCGCATACACGTTCATTTGCCGGGGTTCGGCCATCGGCAGCAGGCGAATCAATTCGCCGCTGTGGATGTGTACGCCGGCCTGGTACGTGGGCAGCATCGACACCCCGGCGCCGGCGAGCGTTGCGCGCAAAAGCGTGCTGGCCTCGTTGGCGCTGATGTTGCCCTGCACCGGTACTGAAACCTGTTCGCCGTCCTGCTCGAAATGCCAGAGGCTTTTGCCGAAGTAGGAATGGGTCAGGCAGTTGTGCAGGCTCAGGTCCTCGACCCGTTGCGGTGCCGGGTGCTCGCGCAGGTAAGCGGGGGACGCGCAGATCACCGAGCGACAAACCGTAAGGCGACGGGCGATCAGGTTCGGGTCCAGGTCGTTGCTGGTGCGGATCGCCAGGTCGATGCGCTCATCCACCAGGTTCACGGTGCGATCGAGCATCTGCATGTCGATGCTGACGCCGGGGTAGCGTCGCACATAGGCGACCATGGCATCGGCCAGTTGCGCCTGGCCGAAGGAGGTGCTGACGCTGATCCGCAGCAGGCCGCGCGGTGCGTCATCCGGTTCGCTGACGGCGGCTTGCATGTCGCTGGACAAATCGAGCATCTGCCGGCAGCGGGGCAGGATTTCGGTGCCGGCGGCGGTCAGGCTCAATTTGCGTGTGGTGCGGTGCATCAGGCGTGCGCCGACCCAGTCTTCCAGTTCCGCCAGATACCGCGATACCACCGGCCGTGACAGCTCCAGATGATCGGCGGCGGCCGACTGGCTGCCGAGGTCGACCACCGTGACGAACACGCGCATTGCTTGAAGACGATCCATGATTTGCCCGCTTTCAGAAACAAACTATGTTCAAGCATCGCATTTTTTGTACTGAGTCAGGCAACTAAGCTCTGTTCCTCTGTAGGAGCGAGCTTGCTCGCGATGGACTCGAAGACGCCGCGTATAACCGGTATCCCGCGTTATCGTTAACGACCATCGCGAGCAAGCTCGCTCCTACAAAAAGGGCATTCGCCTAGCTAGGCATTCGGACAACGGAGCAACAGATGATCGGATTCACCATTCTCAAGCGTGTTTTGCTGGCAAGCGCCGCCCTCGGTTTTGCCGCCCATGCCAGCGCCTCGACCCTGACGCTGGATGTCTACAACCCTGGCGAAAAAGCCATCTTCCCGGTGACCTCGGTGCTGGTCAGCGGCGAAAAGGAAGCGATTCTGGTGGATGCGCAATTCGGCAAGTCCCAGGCCGAACAGGTGGTGGAAAAAATCCGCGCCAGCGGCAAGCAGCTGACCACCATCTACATCAGTCACGGTGACCCGGACTACTACTTCGGCCTCGATACCCTGACGGCCGCGTTCCCCAAGGCCAGGGTCCTTGCTTCGCAGCCGACCGTTGACCACATCCAGCAAACCGTCGACGGCAAACTGGCATTCTGGGGTCCGAAAATGGGGGGCGATGTACCGGCCAAAACCATCGTGCCAGACGTGCTCAAGGGCGACAGCCTGATCCTCGAAGGGCAGAAGCTGCAGGTGGTGGGTCTTGAGGGCCCGCAGCCGGATCGCAGCTTCGTGTGGATTCCATCGATCAAGGCCGTAGTCGGGGGTGTCGTGGTGGCGCAAAACATCCACGTGTGGATGGCTGACACCCAAACGCCACAGTCCCATACCGATTGGTTGGCTACGCTGCATTCCATTGAAACCCTGAAACCGCAAACCGTGGTGCCGGGTCATTACCTGGGCGACAGCACGGGTTCATTGGCCTCTGTGCAGTTCACCGCCGACTACATCAAGGCCTTCGATGAAGAAACCGCCAAGGCCAAGGATTCTGCCGCACTGATCGCCGCGATGAAAAAACGCTTCCCGACCTTGGGCGACGAAAGCTCTCTTGAGCTGAGCGCCCAGGTCGCGAAGGGCGAGATGAAGTGGTAACCCATTGAGCTACCCAACCTGTTGGAGAATGTCATGAGCAAAATCGCAATCATCGGGGCCACCGGTCGTGCCGGTAGCCAATTGCTGGAAGAGGCCTTGCGTCGCGGCCACAGCGTTACCGCGATCGCCCGCAACACGGCGAAAATCGGTCAGCGTGACGGTGTGGTCAGCAAAGATGTCGATGCCCTCGATGCCGCGGCCCTGCAAGCAGCCGTCGCCGGTCATGATGTGGTGATCAGCGCCGCGCATTTCTCGACGTTGCCGGCGAGTGCCGTTACCGGGCCGGTGAAAAAGGCTGGGGTCAATCGCTTGCTGGTGGTGGGCGGTGCGGGGTCGCTGTTGTTGCCGGATGGCACTCGGGTGATCGATAGCAAAGGCTTCCCTGAGGCTTACAAGGCAGAGGCCAGCGCCGGTGCCGAATTCCTCGCAAACTTGCGTGAAGAGCGGGATCTGGAGTGGACCTTCTTGTCGCCATCGGCCGAATTTGTCGAGGGCGAGCGCACGGGCAAGTTCCGCGTCGGCAAGGACGATTTGCTGGTGAGCAGCGCAGGGCGCAGCTGGATTACCTTTGCCGACTACGCGATCGCGATGCTCGATGAAGTGGAAGCACCGAAGCATTCGCGGCAGCGGTTTACGGTCGGTTATTGAAGATCACTGATCTCCTGTAGGAGCGAGCTCGCTCGTGATGATCGCCAACGATAACGCTGGGAACCTGATACCCCGCGGTATTCTCAGGTTCATCGCGAGCGAGCTCGCTCCTACAAGGTATTGTTCAGCGCGATTGTGCCTGCTCCACCAGCCAGCCCATCAATTCGCGCAACTTCGGCGAAGGCCCGGGTTTTTCGGGGAATACCAGGTAATACGCCAGCCCGGTTGTCACCTTCAATTCGAATGGCATGACCAGCCGCCCGGCGTTCAGGTCATCGCCGATCAGCGACCAGTCGCCAATCGCCACCCCCGTTCCCTGGGACGCCATCGACATCGCCAGGTCCAGTGTTTCGAAATGCTGACCCTTGCCGACATTGCTCAACTGTACATCCGCGGCTTTCAACCAGGCCTTCCAGTCCCGTTCATCGCGGGTCGGATGCAACAGCAGGTGTTGTTGCAGATCGGCTGGAGTCTGCAGGGGCATCGGGCCTTCGAGCATCGGCCTGGAACACACCGGCGTGAGTTGTTCATCGAAGAGCTTTTGCGACATCAATGAATCGTCCGGCGGTGCGCCGTACATCACCGCCGCATCGAACTGCTCGCGATGAAAATCCACGCCGTGCTTGACTGTGGTGGTCAGTTCCACCGGCACGTCCGGACGCTCCCTTTGCCATTGCAACAGACGCGGCAGCAACCAGCGCATGACGCAGGTCGGAGCCTTGAGCTGCAGGGTTTCGCGCTTCTCGCCGATCTGCTCCACCGCCTCGTCGATCAGGCCGAAAATCTGCTGGACCCGCGGCAGCCATTCCCGTCCTTCGGCTGTCAGGTCCAGGCCTCGCGCCTGACGGATGAACAATTCATAACCCAGAAAATCTTCCAGCCCGGCGATCTGCCGACTCACCGCGCCCTGGGTGATAAACAGCTGTTCGGCAGCACGGGTGAAATTGCAGCACTGCGCGGTAATCAGGAATGTGTGCAGTGCCGGCAGGGGAGGCAGTCGTTTCATTGGGATCCAAGGTATGACGTGAGGACATGGCTAGTATGACTTTTTATCCATTGTTGCGGCTATGTGTCGCCCGTTCCAATGAGGCCATTCCCGGGCCTGCGAATCCATCATAAACACAGCGCATGCCCGGCGTCTCAAACGAACAAGAAGGGCAATGACATGGCGACGTGTGGCGAAGTATTGGTCAAGTTACTCGAAAACTACGGAGTCGAGCAGGTGTTCGGCATTCCGGGGGTTCATACCGTGGAGTTGTATCGCGGGCTGGCCCGTTCGAGCATCAACCACGTCACGCCGCGCCATGAACAGGGCGCCGGCTTCATGGCCGACGGCTACGCCCGCACCAGCGGCAAACCTGGTGTGTGTTTCATCATCACCGGCCCAGGCATGACCAACATCACCACCGCCATGGGCCAGGCCTACGCCGATTCGATCCCGATGCTGGTGATCTCCAGCGTGCAATCGCGCAGCCAGTTGGGCGGCGGTCGCGGCAAGCTGCATGAGCTGCCGAACCAGGGCGCATTGTGCGCCGGTGTCGCGGCCTTCTCCCACACCCTGATGTCGGCATCGGAATTGCCGGGCGTGCTGGCTCGCGCCTTTGCGCTGTTCCAGGCTGGCCGTCCGCGTCCGGTACACATTGAGATTCCGCTGGATGTGTTGGTTGAAGACGCCGACGACCTGCTCACCAGCCTGCCGGTCAACATCGACCGCGCCGGTGCTTCGCCGAGCGCCGTGTCGCGCATGACTGATTTGCTGGCCGGCGCCAAGCGTCCGCTGATTCTCGCCGGCGGCGGTGCAATCGACGCGGCGGCCGAGCTGACCGAGCTGGCCGAGCTGCTGGACGCACCGGTAGCCCTGACCATCAATGCCAAGGGCATGCTCGCCTCCGGCCACCCGCTGCTGATCGGTTCGACCCAGAGCCTGGTCGCCACCCGTGCGCTGGTCGCCGAGGCCGATGTGGTACTGGCCATCGGCACCGAGCTGGCCGAGACCGACTACGACGTGACCTTCGCCGGTGGCTTCGAGATTCCAGGCCAGCTGCTGCGCGTGGACATCGACCCGGACCAGACCGTGCGCAACTACCCGCCGCACGTGGCATTGGTGGCCGACTCGCGCAACGCCGCCCAGGCCTTGCTCAGCGCCTTGTCGCACAAATCCCTGGCCGAGCGCCGCAACGATTGGGGGCAAGTACGCGCCGCTCGTCTGCGTGAAGACCTGGCCGCTACCTGGGACGCACCGACCCTGGCCCAGACCCGTTTCCTGGAAACCGTGCTGCACGAACTGCCGGACGCCGTGTTCGTCGGCGATTCGACCCAGCCGGTGTACACCGGCAACCTGACCTTCAACCCGGAGCGTCCGCGCCGCTGGTTCAACTCGTCCACCGGTTACGGCACTCTCGGTTACGCCTTGCCTGCGGCCATTGGTGCCTGGCTCGGCGGCAGCGTTGAAAACGGCGCTCGTCCTCCCGTGGTGTGCCTGATCGGCGACGGAGGCCTGCAGTTCACCCTGCCGGAACTGGCCAGTGCCGTTGAAGCGCGCACCCCGGTGATCGTGCTGCTGTGGAATAACCAGGGCTACGAAGAGATCAAGAAATACATGGTCAACCGCGCCATCGAGCCGGTCGGCGTGGACATCTACACCCCGGACTTCATCGGAGTGGCCAAAGCATTGGGTTGCGCGGCCGAAGCCGTCAGCAGTGTCGAGCAATTGCGCGGCGCCTTGCGCGTGGCCACCGATCGCCAGGGTCCGACCCTGATTGAAATCGATCAGGCCGAATGGATGCAGGCGGTGTCGAAATGAGTTTCCCGACTACCCTGGATGGCCTGTACATCAACGGCCAATGGTCGGCGGGCAATGAACACCTGCGTGTCATCAACCCGGCGACCGAAGCCCTGTTGACCACGGTGAACGGTGGCGATGAACGCGCGGTCGATCAAGCCGTGAGCGCGGCGACCCAGGCGTTCGCCGCCTGGTCGAAAACCACGGGCGCCGAACGCGCTGCCATCCTGCGCAAAATCGCCGCGGGCGTGCAGGCCAATCGCGAAAAACTGATGCACTTGCAGTCGAGCAACAACGGCAAGCCGCAGTTCGAAGCCGCGATCGACGTCGATGACGTGATCGCCACGTTCGAGTATTACGCCGGTCTGGCCGAAGGCCTGGACGCGAAACAGGACAGTGCCATTGAGCTGCCGAGCGACGACTTCAGCGCTCGCTTGCGCCGTGAGCCGTGCGGTGTGGTTGGTCTGATCGTGCCGTGGAACTTCCCGATGGTCACCACCGCGTGGAAACTCGCCCCGGCCCTGGCCGCCGGTTGCTGCGTGGTGCTCAAGCCTTCGGAAGTGACGCCGCTGCCGGAACTGGAACTGGCGGCAATCATCGCGCAAGCCGGTGTGCCGGCGGGTGTCTTCAACCTGGTGTGCGGCACCGGCCTGGCAGTTGGCGCTCCGCTGTCGGCTGACCCACGCATCGCCAAAGTGTCGTTCACCGGCAGCAATGCGGTCGGCGTGCAGGTCATGCAACGTGCGGCGGAAACCGTCAAGGGCGTGAGCCTGGAACTGGGCGGCAAATCTTCGCTGCTGGTACTGGCCGATGCCGATATCGACCTGGCGGTGGACGTGGCTTGCGGCGGCGGTTTCTTCAACGCCGGGCAAATGTGTTCCGCCACCAGCCGTGTGCTGGTCGCCAATGAGCTGGCCGACGAGTTCCTGACCCGTGTGAAAGCCCGTGCCGAAGCGATTCGCGTGGCCGACCCGTTCGACCCGAACGTGGAAATGGGCGCCCTGGTCAATCAGGCGCAGTACCAGCGCGTGCTCGGTCACATCGATCGTGGTTTGAGTGCCGGCGCCAAACTGGTTTGCGGTGGAAATCGCCCGGCCGACCTGCCGCGCGGATATTTTTTGCAGCCGACAGTCTTCACCGAAGTGCCCCTCGACAGTGCGCTGTGGAATGAAGAGATTTTCGGCCCGGTGATCTGCGTGCGCAGTTTCGCCTCTGAAGCCGAAGCGATTGCCTTGGCTAACGACAGTCAGTTTGGCCTGGTCGCCAGTGTGGTGACGTGCAATGCCGAGACCGCCGACCGCGTCGCCAACGCGTTGCAGGCGGGGCTTGTGTGGATCAACGCACCGCAGGTGATCTTCCCGCAGACCGCCTGGGGCGGCTACAAGCAGAGCAGCATCGGCCGCGAATTGGGGCCGTGGGGCTTGCAGGCTTTCCAGGAAATCAAACACGTGATTCGGGCCGTCTGACGCCTGGCACTGTGTAGGAGCGAGCTTGCTCGCGATGGACGCATGGACGACACGGGCTGTCTGATGCCCCGCATTATCGTTGACGTCCATCGCGAGCAAGCTCGCTCCCACAAGGAAAAGGAGGCATGCGCTGACGTCATGGCTTCAATGAGTTTTTATCGATAGTCAGGTGTTTTACACGACCTCAGGATGAACCCGCTGACTCAGCCAGGCCCCCGAAAACACAGGGGCTAAAGCTGATCCAGCCGCGCGGATGCAACAGTTTCGACCAGCCTCATACCTACAAAAACAAAGGGAGTCCGTAATGGGCGAGCATGATCTGAACAGACGTCAATTCATCAAGACCGTGGGCGTAGCCTCGGTTGCAGCAGCGGCCATGAGCATGCCGTTCATCAAGGCCAATGCCAGCGATACACGTTTTGCCGGCAAGACCCTGCGTTTGCTGACCTGGTCCGATGACACCGGCCTGGCTGCACTGCGCAACATCGCCGCGACGTTCGAAGACAAGTACGGTTGCAAGGTCATCGCTGACCGCACCGGCAGTACCTCGGAAATGGTCGCCAAGCTCAAGGCCGGCGGTGATCGTCCGCAATACGACATCATCACCCTGGCAGGCGTCGGCGCCGAAGGTCTGGCCGCCGCCAACCTGCTGGAAAAACCCGACCTCAACCGCATTCCCAACCTCGTCGATGTACCGGAAAAGTACCGCACCGGCGCCAATGGCCACGGTATCGGTTACCTGCTGTGGTGCAACAGCCTGGTCTACAGCACCCGCACCCAGAAACAAGCGCCAGACAGCTACGCGGCCCTGTGGGACCCGGAGCTGGCCCCGAACATCTTCCTGCCGCCGCCGAACTGGACCGAGGCCATGGACCTGATCATCATCGCCGCCAAACTGGCCGGTGGTGACGAGCACAACATCGAACCGGGCTTCAAGAAACTCGCCGAGCTGAAAGATCGTGTGGTGACGCTGGGTGAAAACCCGAACCAGATCGCCGAACTGTTCCGCACCGGTTCCCTGGACATGGGCGGTCTGTACGCTCCAGCGTTCTTCCCGAAACAGATCCGCGATCCGAACTACGGCCTGGGCGCCACGTTCGGCATGAAGGAAGGTTTCTACACCGACCTGATGCTGTCGGTGATGCCGAAGAACCGTCCGGGCGATACCGATATGGCCTACGCCTTCATCAACCACTCTCTGGACCCACTGGTGCAGGGCAAGATGGCTGAAGACATCTACAACGGCCCGGTCAACGCCAAGGCGATCATCTCCGCCGAAGCACGCAAGAGTCCGTACATCCTCACGCCGGAGCAGATTGCCGAGAAGGCGATCATGCACGACAACGCCTTCCTGGCGACTGTGCATGACCAGTGGATTCGTCGTTACACGGAAATCTTTTCTTCCTGATCTGTAGGAGCGAGCTAGCTCGCGATGGATGTTAACGATGACGAGGGCTGCCTGAATGAACGTGGCGCCCTCACTTCCTTCGCGAGCTAGCTCGCTCCTACAGGGGATCGGGGTTTACACCCCGCTTCCGTGTGCCATTGATCTTCCATTGACGAGACCCTTTGCTATGGAACACCAACCTCTGACCCATCCGGTGAGTGCCGCCCCCGTGCGCGCTGCTCAGGGTGTTTCGCCAACGGCGCGCGCCTGGTTTTTCCTTTCGCCGTCGATGCTGTTTCTTGGCGTACTGATTGCCGCCAGCCTGCTGGTACTGCGCATGAGCGTGGGCACCAAGGGCGCGGAATGGTCCGGCTTCAGCCTGGCCAGTTACGCCCAGTTGCTGGAACCCTATTACCTCAAATCGCTGATGCTGACCCTGCGCCTGGCGCTGATCAGCGCGGTGATCGCAGTGATTCTGGCGATCCCGGTGGCCTACACCATGTCGCGCCTGACCTCGCCGTTCGTGCGACGGATCTTCCTTGCGGCGGTGCTGCTGCCCTTGCTGGTCAACCTGCTGCTGCAAAGCTACGGCTGGCTGGTGATCCTCGGTCCCGGCGGCATGCTCAACCAGACCCTGATGGGCCTGGGCCTGATCAAGCGCCCGATCATGCTGTTGTACAACCAGAACGGCGTGTTGATGGGCCTGGTGCAAACCGCCTTCCCGCTGGCCGTGTTGCCGATTGCCAGCGCCATGCGCGGTGTCGCTCGCAGCTATGAAGAGGCCGCCGCCACCCTCGGCGCCAGTCGCTTGCAGGTATTCCGCCAGGTGGTATTGCCGATGAGTCTGCCGGGGATCATTACCGGTGCGACCCTGGTGTTCGCCTACAACGCCAGCAGTTTTGTGGTGCCGTTGCTGCTCGGTGGCCGGCGCGTGCCGATGCTGGCGGTGATGGTGCATGACCAGATCGCCCCGCTGATGAACTGGCCCGCCGCATCCGCTGCCGGTGTGGTGCTGATCGTTACCACCCTGGCGATCATGACCCTGTCCGAATACATCACTGGCCGTCGTCGCCGCATGCTGGAGGCTTCGCAATGAGTACCCTGATCAAGAAGCGCCAGTCACTGTTGCCGGGTGATACCGGCAAGTTTGCCGGCATCCTCTCGGGCTTCATCCTGCTGTTGGCGGTGTTGCCGATCCTGACCATGATCGTGATGTCGTTCAGCGGCGCGTCGAACCTCGACTTCCCGCCGAGCAGCTACAGCCTGCAATGGTACAAAGCCGCCTGGCACACCTTTGTGTCACCGGACGCCAGCGACGTCCTGAGCCTCGGCCAGGCCATGAGCACCAGCCTGCTGGTGTCGTGCCTGACCATGATCTTCGCCACGCTGATCGCGGTGCCGGCGGCCTACGCGCTGACCCGTTGCGAGTTCCGCGGCAAGGCCGTGGCGCTGCAACTGATGTCGTTGCCACTGGTGTTCCCGATGGTGGTGTTGGGCCTGGCATTGCTGCTGGTGTTCGACAGCCTGCCGTTCCACATGACTACCTCGCGCCTGGTGATTGCCCACGTGATCCTCGCATTGCCGTTCGTGGTGAAGAACTGCACGGCGGCGATGCTCTCCATCGGCAGCGAAGTCGAGGAGGCCGCGCAGATGCTCGGCGCTTCACCGCTGCGGGCGATTGTCGATGTGGTGGTGCCGTTGATGAAGTCGGGGATCCTGGCGGGCATGCTGCTGGCGTTCATCGTCTCGTTCAACGAGTTCACCGTGACCTACTTCCTCTACACCATCGATGTGATGACCGTGCCGATCTGGATGTACAGCCGCACCGTGTCTTCGCTCGACCCAACCGTATTTTCGTTTGCCGTGCTGATCGTGCTGATCGACTTCGTCCTGATCTGGGCGCTGGAGAAGTTAGTCGGCGAAGGTGGCGTTTCGTTCTAGCTTCTGCCCGGAGGTGCCTGCGCTCGATCATGCTGCGTTAAAAGTCAGCTCAGAATGCTCATTGACTAAAGTCAACTCCGCTTCTTCGCAGACTTTTGCCTTGCCTGATCATCGCTCGGCGACCTCCAGACAGAACCTTATTTTTGAGGTGATTCTTATGTCTGGTCTGATTCTGGAAAACGTCGAGAAACATTACGGCTCGGCCTGCGCGGTAACGGATGTGAACCTGCATTTGCCCGAGGGCAAGCTGGTGTGTTTCCTCGGCCCTTCGGGCTGTGGCAAAACCACGTTGCTGCGCATGATTGCCGGCCTTGAAAGCCTGACCGGCGGCGAGATCCGCCTGGACGGTGAAGACATCGGCAACACCCCGGCGCACCTGCGCAACTTCGGCATGGTGTTCCAGTCCCTGGCACTGTTCCCGCACATGACCGTGGGCGAGAACATCGCCTATCCGCTGAAACTGCGCGGGGTCGGCAAGGCCGATCAGCAGAAGCGGGTGGTGGAATTGCTGGAACTGATCCAGCTGCAACCGATGATCAATCGTCCGGTGGCCAAGCTCTCCGGCGGCCAGCGTCAGCGCGTGGCGATTGCCCGGGCGATTGCCTCGCACCCGAAGATCCTGCTGCTCGACGAACCGTTGTCGGCGCTGGACGCCAAGCTGCGCGAGTCGATGCAGGTGGAAATCCGTCAACTGCAACAACGCCTGAACATCACCACCATCATGGTGACCCACGACCAGCGCGAGGCCATGACCATGGCTGATATCGTGGTGGTGCTGGGTGAACATCGGGTGCAGCAAGTGGGCACGCCGATTGAAATCTACCGGCACCCGGCCAATGAGTTCGTCGCCGATTTCATCGGCTCGGGCAACATCTTCCCGGCCACGGCGCTGGGCAACGGCAAGGTCTGCCTGCCGGGTGGCGATGCGCTGCAAGTGCCGATCTGCACGAGTATTGCGGCAGGGGAGAAGTTGAAGATGCTGATTCGTCCTGAAGACCTGCAACTGTCGGCACCCCAGGCGACCGCAGGCAACCGCTTGCTGGGCAAGGTGACGTTCGTGCGCGATATCGGCGCGACCATCGAGACCACGGTGGAGTGTTCCGGGGTGTCGTTTACCGCGCTGAGCACACCATGTCAGGGCTTCGGCCTGAGCATCGGGCATCCGGTGTCGGTGACGTTGCCGGCGGAGGCTTGCCGGGTACTCGGGGCCTGATCCGGATTTGATGTTGGCCTTGCTGGCCTTATCGCTGGCAAGCCAGCTCCTACAGGGTATGTGGCGTTCACAGAACCTGTGGGAGCGGGCTTGCTCGCGAAGGGGTCAGCAGCCACACCAAAAATTCCGGATCAGACTGACAACCGCAACCGCGCCAGATCCCTTAACGGCGGCGCGCCGAACAACCGGCTGTACTCCCGGCTGAACTGCGAAGGGCTTTCATAGCCGACGCGATACCCCGCCGCCGAAGCCTCCAGCCCTTCGGCCAGCATCAGCCGCCGCGCTTCCTGCAGGCGAAGCTGCTTTTGATATTGCAACGGACTCATCGCCGTCATCGCCTTGAAACGGTGATGCAAGGTCGACACGCTCAGGTTCACTTCCTTCGCCAGATCATCGATGCGCAACGGCTGCTCGAAGTTGCCGTTGAGCCATTTGATCGCCTGGCTGATGCGATGGCTCTGGCTGTTGGCGATGGCGATTTCGTACAGCCGATGCCCCTGTTTGCTGCGCAACAGTCGATAGAGGATCTCCCGGCGAATCAGCGGCGCGAGCATGGCGATGTCTTTGGGCGTGTCCAGTAGCCGTGCCAGACGCAGCACCGCATCAAGCATGGCGGTGTCGAGTCGTTCGACATACAGCCCGCGCCCGGTCGGCCGGGTGGGTACGCCGAGGGGGCCGGCGTCGGCGATCAATGCAGTGATTTCCGCCGGGTCGATGTCCAGGCGCAAGGCCAGGATCGGTTCCTCGGCCGAGACATCCACCACCCGTCCACTCAGCGGCATCGAGACCGAGACCACCAGGTAGTTCAACGGGTCGTAGTTGAAGTACTCGTTGGCCAACTGAACTTCCTTGCGTCCCTGAGCCATGATGCACAGCGCCGGTTGCGCGAGCACCGGGGCGAACTCGTGGGACTGGCTGTGGCGTGACATGAACAGCGAGGCGATGGCCGTGGCATAACTGCCGTCTTCGGCGGTGTTACGGCGGATGATCGCCGCCAGTTCCGCGCGCTGCTTTTCCATGTCGGTGTCCAGCGGGGCTTGAAAGTGATCGGGCGACGACATGCGAGGCATCCTCGGCAAGGCAGGGTGGGAATGGAGCAGAGCATAAGTTTGTGCAAGTGACAGTGGTAGACACATCCTGCCGGATGCTTGCCTGATTCTGCCTGGGCTCGACCGGCGGTATTAACACTAGAGCCTTGCACCGGAAAAACTTGCTTGAAACTCGTATGGCAGAACCGTGACAGGGTTTTACCGCTTGTTACAGGCTTCCCATGCAGTTTCGCAGGATTGTGCAACGCACCGGCAGGAATCGACTAACGAGACCGGCGTCGCGGCCCTTAACCTTTGATCCTGTCGCAGCCCGTCCCCCGGCTGCCTCGCGACTCCCCGGGAGGGTTGAACATGTCCAAGCAAATCCCCGTCAGTCATATGGCCTTCGTTCGAGCGCGCGCCGGGCGCTCGGTGGAACTTGGTGTGCGCCTCAGTGCCCTGATCGAGCCGTCCCGCGCAGCGCCGGGCTGCCTGAGTTTTGCCTTGCAGCATTCGCAGTGCGATCCGGATCTGTGGCTGGTGTCCGGTTTCTGGAGCAATCAACAGGCCATGACCGCGTACTTCAGCACGCCGGCGATGGAGGTTTTTGCCGAGCTGGTGCAGGACCTGGTGGTCAATAGCCTGGATTTCCATACCTTCAAGGATGTGTCGGCGGCGCAGGCCCTCGGTCAGTCCGCAGTGGCGGTACACAAACTGGCCGGTTGAGGGTTTAATGACAGCATTCTCAACCAGCCAGGATTCGCGACATGGCACGTAAAGCCTTTGAACACTTTGAAGCTGTTTCCGCTGTAGTACCGGGCGAGGGTGGTTACCACGCCGCTATCGCCGTCAAAGCGCTGGGTGGTTCCGGCGCCCCGCGTTTTCACAAAGTGCTGGAAGGCCAGGTCTTCAAGACTGCCCACGAGGCCGATGATGCGGCCGCCAAGGAGCTGACCCGCCTCAAGGACGTCAAGGAAAACACCGACCTGCTCTGGTGATCACTTCACCGCCCCCGGGCGGTACATCTTGAACAACGCCTCAGGCCCCAGCTGGAAATAATCCGCTGGCCCGCCGCCGCGCAGAATCGGTTCTGCCGCGGCGGTGTCGTATATCCCATCCTTCAACAACCATTTGGCGATATGCACGGCGACCACTTCGCCGAGGATCAGCCAGCTCGGCACCACATTGCCGTCCGCCCGTTGCAACTGGATGATCTGCGTGACCTTGCACTCGAACGACACCGGGCTTTCGGCCACTCGTGGCACCTGAATCACCTTCGAGGCAACGGTCGTCAGTCCGGCCAGTTCGAATTCGTTGACCTCAGGCCCGACCATGGCGCAGCTCTGGTTCATCTGCTCGGCCAGCGGCCGCGTGGCCAGGTTCCAGACGAATTCACCGGTCTGTTCGATGTTGTTCAGGCTGTCTTTGCGCCCGACGCTGGAAAAACCGATGATCGGCGGAATGTAGTTGAAGGCGTTGAAGAAGCTGTAGGGCGCCAGGTTCAGGCGGCCCTCGGCATTCTGCGAAGAGATCCAGCCAATGGGGCGTGGGCCGACGATGGCGTTGAACGGATCGTGGGGCAGGCCGTGGCCGTTGGCGGGTTCGTAGAAGTGGATGTCGTCGGGCATTGGGGAGAATTTCCGGAGCGGGCGGGAGACGCTCATGGTGCAAGCACGCGCCGCAGATTTCCAGCCGGATTCAGCACTTGAGGTGATGAGGTCAAATGTGGGAGCGGGCTTGCTCCGGGCGGCGTTCCGACGAATGCGTCGGCACATCCAGCATCAATGTGACTGATACACCGCTTTCGCGAGCAAGCCCGCTCCCACAGGTTCCATGGTTGACCCGAATACTTCTACGTCCCCCCAATTCCCCTCCACAATCAGCCGATACTTTCAGCGGTGCCGGTTTTATCGAAGCCATCGGCGGCATAGGTGCCCGAACGGGCGTGCTCGATGGCAGCGCTGGTGCCGGTGCCGTAGGAGGCCGAGCCGGTTTTGTCGTAACCGTCGGCTGCAAAGGCATTGGCAGCCAGCACGGAAAGGGTCAGGGCAAGGATCAGTCGGGTTTTCATGACAGGTACTCCAGGTACGTTCGTAATGGGTTCGTTCAGATGCTCTTTCGAGGCCTGTAACGGATATACGTGCGTCCTGTTCATCTGGATGCACTCAGGCGCAGGGTGCGGCCGGTGAATTAACCGATGATTATCTTGCTGGAGGGGGAGACGAATGGTGGCCTTCGCGAGGTCGCTCGCGAAGGCTCATGGCACTCACCGTTGCAGTGAGTGCCGGTGGACGGTCAGTCCGTCACGATCCGCGAATGCTTGCGGGTGTCTTTCATGGTCACGTACACCAGCAACGACACGGCAATACACGCGGTGACATACCAGTAGTAACCGGTTTCCATGCCGATGCTCTTGAACCACAGCGCGATGTATTCGGCGGTGCCGCCGAAGATCGATACGGTCAGTGCGTATGGCAGGCCCACGCCCAGGGCGCGAATCTCGGTCGGGAACAGTTCGGCTTTCACCACGGCGTTGATCGAGGTATAGCCGCTGACGATGATCAGCGCCGCCATGATCAGGAAGAACGCGCCCCACCAGGTCGTAACGGTGTGCAGGGTGGTGAGGATCGGCACGGTGAACAGGGTCCCGAGGATACCGAAGGCAATCAGGATCGGCCGGCGACCGATTTTATCCGACAGCCCGCCGATGACCGGCTGCAGGCACATGAACAGGAACAGCGTGGCGGCGGAAATGGTGGTGGAGTCGGAAATGCTCATGCCGACGGTGTTCACCAGGTATTTCTGCATGTACGTGGTGTAGGTGTAGAACGCCAGGGTACCGCCCATGGTCAGGCCGACCACGGTCATCAGTTCCTTGGGATGACGCAGCAAGGTGCGCATCGCGCTTTCCTTGGCTTTCTCTTTTTTGGTGAACGACTCGGTCTCTTCCATGCCGCGACGCAGGTACAACGCAACCACGGCACACAGCGCGCCGATGGCGAACGGGATGCGCCAGCCCCAGGCGTAGAGCTCTTCGGTGGTCAGCAGTTGTTGCAGCACGATCAGCACTGCCAAAGCGATGAGCTGGCCGGAGATCAGGGTCACGTACTGGAAGCTGGAGTAGAAGCCGCGACGCTCCTTGGTCGCCATTTCGCTCAGGTAAGTGGCGGAGGTGCCGTATTCGCCACCCACCGACAGGCCTTGCAGCAAGCGCGCGAACACCAGCAGTATCGGCGCGCCGATGCCAATGACTTCGTAGCTTGGGCTCAAGGCGATCAGCAGCGAGCCGAAGCACATCAGGTACACCGAGGCCATCAGGGCCTTTTTGCGCCCGACCTTGTCGGCATACAGGCCCATCAGCCAGCCACCGATTGGACGCATCAGGAAGCCCACGGCGAAGATCGCGGCGGTGTTGAGCAGTTGGGCGGTGGTGTCGCCTTTGGGGAAGAAAGTCTTGGCGAAGTACAGGGAGAAGGCGGCATAGACGTACCAGTCGTACCACTCGACCATGTTGCCGACGGAACCGCTGAAGATCGATTTGATGCGACTGGAAGTGGTTCTTTCTTTGGCCGGTACGGCAGCCGACCCAAGCGGCAGGGAGTTGGAGTTATCCATTGAAGGATCCTTCATTTAATTGTTTTTGTGGAGCGCGATGAAACGCAGCCTGCCTGGGCTATAGCAGGAGCTGTGCCAACGGGGAGAGGGCCGGTTTAGAGGGGGGAGGGTGTTTCAGTGAGCGGAAATCCGCTTATCTGTGGTTGGTGGTGGGCGGAAAGTTGCTTATTCGGGCTCCTGGGTTTGTGTCGCCTGTACCGGCCTCTTCGCGAGCAAGCCCGCTCTCACAATTGATCTGAGACGTACACAAATCTTGTGTTCACTGGAGATCCACTGTGGGAGCGGGCTTGCTCGCGAAGAGGCCAGTTCAGGCGCTACAAAAACATCTCCCGACTCAACCCATGCCGCTGCATCTTTTCATTGAAGGTCCGGCGCGGCAGCTGCAGTTCTTCGAGCACCGCCTTCACATCACCCTTGTGCCGGGTCAACGCCGCACGCAGGCATTGCGCCTCAAACGCTTCCTGCTGCGCCGCCAGTGACTGGCCGGGCTCGATGCCCAGGGGCTCCGGCTCGCCGAGCCCCAATACCTGACGTTCGGCGACGTTCGCCAGTTCGCGCACATTGCCCGGCCAGTCGTGGCTCAATAGATGGCTCAGCTGTGGACCGCTCAACGGTGGCAAGGTCCGCCCCAGGCGTTCGGCAGCGTTGCGGGCAAACGACTCGTAGAGCAACGGGATGTCCTCGCGCCGGTCGCGCAGCGGCGGCAAGCGCAGCTCGGCGACGTTCAAACGATAGGCCAGGTCTTCGCGAAAACGTCCGGCCCGCGCTTCGTCGAGCAGGTCCGGTTTGGTCGCGGCGATGATGCGCAAATCCACGCGGATGCTCTGGTTCGACCCCAGTCGCTCAAGCTTTTGCTCCTGCAACACCCGCAGCAGTTTCACCTGCTGGGCCAGCGGCATGCTTTCGATTTCATCGAGAAACAGTGTGCCGCCGTCGGCGTACTCCAGTTTGCCAATGCGCTTGCCGGACGCCCCGGTGAACGCGCCGCTCTCGTGACCGAACAGCTCGGCCTCGAACAATTGCTCGGGGATGGCCGCGCAGTTGAGTGCGACAAAGGGCTTGTCGGCCCGGGGCCCGAAGTCGTGCAGGCAACGCGCAACCAGTTCCTTGCCGCTGCCGGTTTCACCGCGAATCAGCACGTTGACCGGCAGTGCTGCCAGGTCCAGCACCTGCCGCCGCAGGGTCTGCAAACCCCGGGACACGCCGAGCAGCGTGGCATCCAGTTTGGCGCGGTTGTCCGCCTGCTCGTGCAGCGCACGGTTTTCCAGCACCAGCCGGCGCTTGTCGAGGGCGCGGCGCAGGCTGCCAAGCAGGGTTTCCGGGCTGAAGGGTTTTTCGAGGAAATCGTAGGCACCGTCGCGCATGGCCTCGACGGCCATCGGTACATCGCCGTGGCCGGTCAACAGGATCACCGGCAAATCGGCATCCCGGCGTTGCACCTCGGCCAGCAGTTCCAGGCCGGTCATGCCGGGCATGCGCACATCGCTGAGAATCACCCCGGCAAAGTGCCTGGGCAATTGCGCCAGGCATTCATCGGCGCGGCTGAACAGCTGCACCTCGAAACCCGACAGGCTCAACCATTGCTCAACGGCACTGCGGATGCTGCTTTCGTCGTCGACCACCATCACTGAGTTCAGCATGGTTCATGCACCTCCAGGTCGATGGGCAAGGTCATGGTAAACACGGCACCTTTGTCATGATTGGCGGCACTCAGGCGCCCGCCGGATTCGTGAACGATGGCAAACGATACGGCCAGGCCGATGCCCAGGCCATCGCCCACCGGTTTGGTGGTGAAGAACGGATCGAAGACCTTGGACAGGTTCTCTTCGGCGATACCGCCACCATTGTCTTTCACGCTCAGGCGCCACAATTGCTCGTCGGCTTCCAGGCGGATTTCCAGGCGTTTGCAGGGTTTGTCCTGCATCGCATCGAGGGCGTTGCGCAGCAGATTGATCAGCACCTGTTCCAGACGAATCGCATCGCCGCGCACCCAGGCCGGGCGGGTCAGGTGCAACACCGTGCTGACCTGTTCGTCGCGCAACCTTGTGTCGAGCAGTTGCAGCGACTGGTCCACCACCGTTGCCAGGTCCAGGCGTTCGCG
The DNA here is from genome assembly GCF_047304225.1 of Pseudomonas sp. Pseusp3. Lineage (NCBI taxonomy): Bacteria > Pseudomonadati > Pseudomonadota > Gammaproteobacteria > Pseudomonadales > Pseudomonadaceae > Pseudomonas > Pseudomonas sp. Pseusp3. The sequence continues at coordinate 28,488 of NZ_JBGLYV010000033.1, forward strand.
CAGACCGCTGGGGCTCTTGCGGGCGAAGGTTTTCAGGTGGCCGGTGAGGGCCGCCATGCGGGTGAGCATTTCATCCACCGGTTTGAGCGCCTTGTAGGCGTCGTCGACGCGGCCGTTGTCGAGCAGCAGGCGCAAGGTCGCCAGCTGCATGCGCTGGGCGGTGAGCGGCTGGTTGATCTCATGGGCCAGGGCGGCGGACATCTGCCCCAGCGCCGCGAGTTTGGCCGACTGCACCAGGCCTTCCTGGGCGGTGCGCAGGTCGCGGGTACGCTCTTCTACCAGTCGTTCGAGTTCTTCGCGACTGCGCTGGCGCATTTTCGCCAGGCGCCAGCGCTGGTTGAGAAACAGCAGCAGGAACACCAGGGTCAGCCATAGCCCGGCCGCGGCGAGCGCCGCATTGCGGCTGTCTTCGAAGGCGACTTGCGGGCGACGCAGCAGGTGCAGGGTCCAGCCCTCGGCACTCAGCGGCAGGGATTCCCACAGGTAATCCGCCTTGCCGTCCGGACCATCGACCCGAGACAGGTCACTGTTGTCGTCGAAGCGCCGCAACGATTGAAACTCAAGCGGCGTCAGGGGCTGTTTATCGTACTGGCGGGTGGTCTTGAGTTCGGCATGATCGCTATCGCTCAGCGGCTTGAGCAGGCGGTAGCGCCAGCCCGGCTGGTTGGCGATGAAGATGATCCCGCGCGCATCGCTGACCAGCAGCGTATCGCTGCCCTGACGCCACTCGCGCTCCAGTTCGGGAAATTCCAGTTTCACCACCATGGCGCCAAGGAACTGGCCATCGTCATCGCTGACCGCACTGGAGAGGAAGTAACCGGGAATCCCGCTGGTCACGCCTACCGCGTAAAAACGCCCGGTGCCCTGAGTGCGAGTCTGGTTGAAATAAGGGCGGAACGCGTAGTTGTGACCGACATAACTGCTGGGCAGGCGCCAGTTGCTGGCCGCGATGGCCAGGCCGTTGCGGTCGAGCAATTCCAGGGTCGAGGATTGGGCGGCGCCGTTGATTTTTTCCAGTTTGCGGTTCAACGCATCCTGCTGTTCGGGGCTCACCGCCCCCCTGAGCGCCGAGCGCAATTCCGGGTCCAGCGCCAGCACGGCGGGCAGGGCACGGTAACGTTCGATCAAGGTATGCAGGGACGTGGCGTACAGCGCCAATTGCTGATTGGCGCGGGCGGCGTCTTCGACCATTGACTGACGCACGGAGTGGCGCACGGCCAGGGTCGCGGCGATGGCGGCGCCGGCGATGATCAACAGGGTGTAGAGCGCCAGGCGCAGGGTTCGGGAGGTCGGGAGCATCGAACGGAAATCGGACAAAAGATAAGAGGCGCAAGATAGCATGCGGACTATCTTGCGCCAGATCTCATCTCACTGTGCCCTGGTGAATATCTTGAGCTTTCAATCGCTCATTTTTTTGCACATTTGTTCCACTTCGGTCTCAAGGCACGAAGGTAAGCCACTTGCCGTACCACTATGCCACGACCGTCGGTAGCAGCCAGCGCTGGCGTATGGCGGTGGATGTTTGCGCTCAATGGATTGTCCAGATGGATTGCCGTTGTGCGGGTGGCGGATCAAACAAGTCGTTTTCGTCAAACGCAATGGTGTACCAGGTGCGATAGCGTTGTTCCCGACGCAACGGTTTTTCTTCTGGTGGATTGCCCTGCAGCATTTTTTTCGCCAGCACAGTGTGTGTCGGCCGGCCGGCGGCGTCGTAGAACTGCTGGTCGTGGTAGCCCGACTCGCGGATCGAGGCGTCGTTGATGTAGCGGTAGGCGCTGGCGAAGTAGGGGCGATAGATCCGCACGGTTTCGCCTTTATTGTTGTACTCGACCCGTTCGCTGACCCGCCAGCGCCGGGCCGCCTGTTCTTCCTTGGGGCGACCGTTTTCGTCGGGCTCAAGTTCGCCTTTGTCGTTGACCACCCAGGCCAGGCCGGGTTCGACCTCCTGTTTGGTTTGCAGGGAGCGTCCGAAGCCATCCCAGCAGGCGATGGCCGCGCGGATTTGCAGCTCCGGATCGCCGGGGTAGCGGTCGGCCTGCAAGGTGACGACATGCACGGGTTCGCGATGCGCGTTGTCGAGGTATTGCTGAAGCTGCCGTTCGTTCGCGGAAGGATTTTGCAGGCCTTCAAGGTGCACACGTGCCCGGCTGCAAAGATGGCCGTCGGGCAATACGAAACCTTCGGCGCGGGCCCAGGCCAGCCAGGGCGCGGGCGCTGCCGGGGGGATTTTGCCCATCCAGCTGAAGGGCGCGGAGAAGTTGGCCGTGGCGTAGTTGTCGATGGCTTTGTTCTTGTCGGCGATAGCGCCTGCCGGGGTGCGGTCCTCAGGTGGCTGGTAACCGCTGAGCGGATGGAAACCGACCTCGACGCCCAGTTCCGTGCCGTAGAAACTGGTCACCAGCACTTCGCCGAACGCGTTGTAGCGAGCCTCCTGGGTGTTTTGATTGGGGTCGATGATGCCTGCTGGCAGGAACGATCGGTAGTCGATATCGAGGATGCCTGTGGTGCAGCCATCCGGCAACGTGACGGCGGTACTCAGGCACCAGTGCTCGTCATACGCGACTGAGGTGATGCCATGGCTTTTGGTCTGCTGGAATTTTTCGACGTTATGGAACCCTTCCAGGCCGTGGTAAGTGGGGAAGCTCTTGCGCACGGACCACAGATAGTTCTTGGCATCGGTCGGGTCTACGGGGTCACCCGCGGGAGCATCCGGCAGGAACAGATCCATGATGTGGTAACCGACTTCGGGTGATTGGAGTTTCTCCTTGAGGTTGAACGGCATGTTGCCGTTTTCGTCCTTGAGCTTGTCGTAGGCGCTCAGGGCGGCGGCATCCAGTTCGGCGGTTTCCAGGTAGTCGGGCAGGGCGGTGAAAATCAGTCGGTCCGGGTCCAGCAATTGGCCGGTGGCCGGGTCCTGATAGCGTTGCAGCGACAAACCGGTCAGCACCGCTTTGCCTGCCCAGGCTCCTGCGTCGGCGGCCCACTCAAGGAGCTTCTCATGGTGGATGTCGACAGGTTTGAGTTCGTTTTTTTCCAGGACCAGCGCATTGCCGCGCTGACGATAGGGCAGGCCCAGGCGCCAGCCGTCAGTGTTTTCCAAATGGCAATGCTCGGCTTTCGCCTCGGTCAGATACCAGCATTGTTGCGCTTCGTCGTGGGCGTCCAGCCACCATTTGTTTTCGTAGTCTTCATCGCTTTCGTCGCCGGGCTGATCGACGTGGAAGGGCGGATTGTCCTTGTCGGTTTTACGCCGGGCGTAGTGCACGACAAAACCATGAGTCAGGCTGCCGAACTTGTCCCACTCCAGGTTGATCGTGTGCTGGACCAGCGGGTCGTCGGCGAGTGTTTTTTCGTACTGGTAAGCGATGCTTTCCAGCGCCAGTGACTGCAACACGGCATAGGGGTGATGTTTACCTTTGGGGCGCAACTGGCGAATGAGAAAGCGGTTCTCCTGCACTGTATAGGGCACAGCCGTTGCGGGATCATCGTCAGCGGCAAAAACCTCTGAGCGCAACACAGAGCCGCTGAGGGCGCGGGCCATCTCGCGGACGAGTTCTTCGTCGGGCTCGATCACTCGTCCCGCCGCGTCGCTGAGGTGATACTCGTGCAGCAGGGTTGCGCGCAAATCGACGGCGTTGGTGTCCCCCCGGTAGTAACTATCGTCACGCATGTCTATGGCTTTGCCCGTATGGAACCAGGTCTTGCTGAGAATCGGCGCAGTGAAGCCCAGGCTTGAACGTTCGGCCACCGAAGCCTCAGTATCGGTTTGCAGCAGCAGGCCAAAACCACGGAACTCACGTTCGAAACTGTCGTAGAAACCCTGGCGGTAAGTGAAGCCCTGGGTCAGTCGATTGCCGGTGATTTCATCGAGCTGGGTCTGCTGGCTGACCAGATGCATGGCAAACGGCAGGTGCGAAACCGGGGCTTTGCCGGCCGCGATCAGCTCGGCTTTTTCATCCAGCCATTCCTGGGCCGAACTGCGGTAGCTCACGCCCGTCACGGCGCCCATATTGTTGTGGCTGGCACTCACCAGATACGGCTTGGCGCTGACGAAATCGTAGCGCCAGTGCCGGGGCTCCATGTGCGGTACGGTCAGGATCAGGCTGGAACAACCCAGCCCTTGCAGGTCGGCGATGCTCACCTGGCAGAGGCGGTCGTAACGCACGCCTTGCGGCCACGGCATTGTCACCGAGGCTTCATCGAAGCCTTCGCCGCCGTGGTTCATGAACACCCGGAATCCGTCGGACTCCAGGTAGATCAGGTCAACGGCACCCGAGCCGTCCAGGTCTGCCAGTCGTACCCGCGATGCATCGAACTCGGCATAGTCGAAGGGCAGGTCGCAAAGCACGAAGCCTTTGCCGAACTTTCCATGACCCAGATTCGGCCAGCATTTGACTTCGTTGTGACGGATGCGCACCAAGTGCTGCGTGCCGCTGCCCAGTGGGTCGCTGAACGCCACCAGTTCGGTCTGGGCATTGCTCAGCAGCGGCAGTGAGTCTTCACCGTGAGGGACGTCGGCCCCTTGGCTGAACCCGACTTCACGACGGCTGGAGTACAACCGCACACTCCGCGGGCCGATCAACGCCAGGTCAGTCAGGCCGTCGCCCACCAGGTCGGCGAGTTGCGCCTTGGGATGAAAAAACTCCGTGGGAAATGCCGCGTAGGCCACGAAGTTCGACCAGGTTCGGTCGGGATTGAGGGTGAAGAAACCGGACAGACCGGGCTGGGCGATGACCCAGTCGAGCTTGCCGTCGCCCGTCAGGTCGCTGAGGGACTGGCGAACCGGTTTGCTGCTGTCGGCCACGGGAATGCCGGGCAATAGCGCCCAGTCGCCATAACTCACTTCATTGCCGCCACTGGCGGCGCGTAGCGGTTCGCGGTAATACCAGGCCTTGTCGCTGCTGAACAGCACGCCGGGCATGCCTTCGCCATACAAGTCCACCAGTTGATAACGCTGGCCATCATTGAGACCGGGCATCTGCGGGAACTTGCGGTAACCCTCGCGCTGCGGATCGAGTTCGAACGGGTTATAGAAGAACTCCATGGGCGGCCGGCTTTCCATCTGTCCCTGATTGTCATACGCCTGGATGTGGGCGGCGGTCAGATGGTTGTAGCCCAGCGGACTCTGGCGATGCTCGAGCAGCAGGCGCTGGACCAGTACCGGGTCGTTACCGAGCTCTTCGGCGAACTGATGAAACATCAGGACCTGACGGCACAGGCGCCGGGAGCCCAGTTCAAAACCGTAGGCGTAGTTCCAGAATGGATCCTTGCGTGGTTCGCCCCAGTCTCCGCGCTCTATACCGGGTAGATCGTACATCGGCACTTGCGTCAGGTCGGCACTGCGTTCGCCGTAATCGAACAGCAGGTGGAAATGCCAGGCCACGTCTTTCCAGCCATTGGCTTTCCATGCATACAGGTTGGCGCTGGCCTGGGCGTTGCCGTACAAGACCCGACGCAGGTAGCGCTGGGCACGGTAGTCACGCAACTGTGGGGCGGTCGGCACATCGACTTCTGCCTGGTACAGGTACACCACATGTTCGCCGCGCAGGTTCAGGCTTTCATCGATCAGCCACACACCGACGCGGGACTTGTCGTTCGAATCGGCCCGGCGTGACGCCTCGGTTTTGCCGTAGCAGTGCAGGCTGCCGTCGGCACCGTGGATCAGCCAGAAGCCCGCCGGATTGTCCGCATCGCCCTCTTTGGTCCAGTGCTCGATCAAATCGAAAGCGCCTTCGACCCGCGGCCAGTAGCGCACGACCTGATGCATGCCGATCTGGACGCCGTTGTACCCGGACACCGCCCTGGAGATCAGTTTGCCGTCATCACTCTTCTCGGGCATCCACACGTCACCGCCGGGGCCAACCACCTGGTCGCTGCCATCGTACTTCGGCACGCCTTTGGTGGTGCGCAGGGTGATCGCATTGGTGGTCAGGCGCCAGCCGATGCCGAACGGACTGTTACCGACATCGCTGCTGTAACCCAGGCCCAGGGCCGGGACCATGTCACGATTGGGCGCCTTGCTGATGGGCAGTGGCAGCTCCAGCGACGCCGCACCGGTGGTGCCGACACCGCCCCAGCCCTTGCCGATGCTCTGGATGGCGCCGCCGCCTTTGGGCAGGGCGGGTGCGTTGATTTCGAGGGTGCCCTGCTGTTCAGTCGCCATGGGAGTGTCCGCCGTGACAGAGAATGCATCGAGTGCATTCAAGCTATCAGCGACACGGGCGGCTGTAACCTGTCAGATCTGACAGGTCAGCCGGGATTTATTAGAACAAACGATGCGTGAGCTTCAGCCTTCGATCGCTTTTTATCAGGCGTAAAAAAACCGGTCTGCCGTTGCCAGCAGACCGGTTCTTACTGTGCGCTGTCAGTGCTTACTGAACTTCCACCGCCAGGCTTTCACTGATCTTTTTCTGCCAGATGGCAGGACCGGTGATGTGTACGGACTCGCCCTTGCTGTCGACCGCAACGGTGACCGGCATGTCCTTGACCTCGAACTCGTAGATCGCTTCCATGCCCAGTTCGGCGAACGCCAGCACCTTGGACTTCTTGATCGCCTGGGCGACCAGGTAAGCGGCGCCGCCGACGGCCATCAGGTACACGGCCTTGCTGTCCTTGATCGCTTCGATCGCGGTCGGGCCGCGCTCGGATTTGCCGATCATGCCCAGCAGGCCAGTCTGCTCGAGGATCTGACGGGTGAACTTGTCCATCCGCGTCGCGGTGGTAGGGCCAGCCGGGCCAACCACTTCGTCACCGACCGGATCGACCGGGCCGACGTAGTAGATGAAGCGACCCTTGAGGTCAACCGGCAGGGTTTCGCCCTTGTTCAGCATCTCGACCATGCGCTTGTGCGCGGCGTCGCGACCGGTGAGCATCTTGCCGTTGAGCAGGACGGTTTCGCCCGGCTTCCAGCTCTGCACTTCTTCCGGGGTCAGGGTGTCGAGGTTGACGCGACGGGCCGACGGACCGGCTTCCCAGACGATTTCCGGGTAGGCGTCCAACGGTGGCGCTTCCAGCGAGGCCGGGCCGGAACCGTCGAGCACGAAGTGCGCGTGACGGGTGGCGGCGCAGTTGGGGATCATGCACACCGGCAGGGAGGCGGCGTGGGTCGGGTAGTCCATGATCTTCACGTCGAGCACGGTGGTCAGGCCACCGAGGCCCTGGGCGCCGATGCCCAGCTGGTTGACCTTCTCGAACAGCTCCAGGCGCATTTCTTCAATGCGGTTCTGCGGACCACGGGCTTTGAGCTCGTGAATGTCGATGGATTCCATCAACACTTCCTTGGCCATCACCGCGGCTTTCTCGGCGGTGCCGCCGATGCCGATGCCGAGCATGCCCGGTGGGCACCAGCCGGCGCCCATTTCCGGAACGGTTTTGAGCACCCAGTCGACGATCGAGTCGGACGGGTTGAGCATGGCCATCTTCGACTTGTTCTCGGAACCGCCGCCCTTGGCCGCCACGTCCACTTCCACGGTGTTACCCGGAACGATGGAGTAGTGGATAACGGCCGGGGTGTTGTCCTTGGTGTTCTTGCGAGCGCCCGCCGGGTCGGCGAGGATCGAGGCACGCAGGACGTTTTCCGGCAGGTTGTAGGCGCGACGCACGCCTTCGTTGATCATGTCGTCCAGGCCCATGGTGGCGCCATCCCAGCGCACGTCCATGCCGACACGGACAAACACGGTGACGATACCGGTGTCCTGGCAGATTGGGCGGTGGCCGGTGGCACACATGCGCGAGTTGATCAGGATCTGTGCCATCGAGTCGCGGGCCGCTGGCGATTCTTCGCGCAGGTAGGCCTCGTGCATCGCCTGGATGAAATCCACGGGGTGGTAGTAGGAAATGAACTGCAGGGCGTCGGCAACGCTCTGAATCAGGTCGTCTTGCTTGATCACGGTCATGAGTCGCGCTCCTCTAAAAGACGGGAACATTCAATTAAGGTGCTTGCAGCTTGGGTGCATCGGTCGGTTGCAAGCACCTTTCAAGGCACGCCGGGCATGCTGGCGCGACGCTAAAAAGGCGCGGCAGTATACCGCGCATCAAAGGCCTGCACACGCGCCGACAGTCAATCGTTGGTCGCATAAGCTCCTGCAACCGAGATGACCTTGCCCATGCCGAAAATTGAATGGTCATTTATCGGCCACGCCACTAAAGTGACATACGGTCTGTAGAGTAGGACGCTCTGTCAGTCTCCTTTCATTTGGTGAATCAACGATTGACCCATAACGCCATCCAGCGCCTGTTGCTTAAACGTTTCGCCCTGGCGGCCGGCACCTATGCCCTGGCATTGCTGTTGCTTTGGCTGGCGTTTTTTACTGGTCACTACGACGCGCCGCTTTCCAGTGTCGTCATCGGCAGCGTACTGGTAGTGACCAGTCAGGTCATCCTGTTCGCGGTGTTCTACAGCGGCTACAACCTGCGTCTCGCCGACCCCAGCCTGACCGAGGCGCAAGTGTTGCTGGGGCTGGGTTGGCAAACCTGGCTGATTGCCCATCTGGACGAAGCACGGGGCGCGTTTCTGGTGTTTTACGTGCTGATCCTGCTGTTCGGCCTGTTCCATCTGTCACGCCGGTCTTTTGTACGATGTGCGTTGCTGGTGTTTTGCAGTTTCAGCGCGATCACGTTGTGGGAGGGCTACCACTTCCAGCTGCCTGACCCGGCCATGGCGGTGTTGCAGGTCTGCGTGCTGTTCATCGTACTGGTGTGGCTGGTGCTGTATGCCCGCCATGTCCAGGCCTCGCGACAGCGTATGCGTCAGCGGCGTTTTGCGTTGCAGGCACACCAGGACACATTGCGCGGGATGATGCGTCAGCTCGAAGACCTGGTGGCCACCGACGAGCTGACCGGCCTGTTCAATCGCCGGCATTTCCTGCGCCTTGCTTCCCGCGAGTTGAAAGCCATGGATGCGGGTGTCATGCATGGCCTGGCGTTGATCGATCTTGACCATTTCAAACGCATCAACGACCTGCACGGCCATGCCGCCGGCGATCAGGTGCTGCAAGCCTTTGCCGGCGTAGCCACCGCGTGCCTGCGCGACGGTGACGTTCTGGCTCGCTACGGTGGCGAAGAGTTCGTGGTGCTGCTGCCCGATTGTGATGCCGACAGTCTGACTTCGTGCTGCGAACGACTGCGCATTGCATTCACCGATGTCGAATTGATCGGGCTGAATGTGCGTAACCTCAGCCTGTCCGCCGGCATGACCCTGCTGGAACTCGGCGACGACCTCGATGATGCCCTGCAACAGGCCGATCAGGCGCTCTATCGCGCCAAACGTGATGGCCGCAACCGATGCGCGGCAGCGTGGGAGAACGTCGATGCCTGAGCTGCGGGTCGGCGAGCGCCACTGGTCGGTGGCGGCGGGCAGCAATCTGCTCGATGCGCTGAATCAGAACGGCGTACCGGTGCCTTACAGTTGCCGCGCCGGCAGTTGCCATGCGTGCCTGGTGCAGTGTGTACGGGGCCTGCCGAGTGACAGCCGCCCGGATGCCCTGAGTGCACAGCAGCGTGAACAGGGCTGGCGACTGGCGTGCCAGTGCCAGGTGGTCGAGGACTTGCAGGTGCATGCCTTCGACCCGCTAGAGGACGGTCGCCCGGCCGAGGTTGCGGCTGTCGATTGGTTGAGCGACAGCGTGTTGCGCTTGCGCTTGACCCCGCAGCGACCGTTGCGCTACAGCGCCGGCCAGCATCTGGTGTTGTGGGCGGGCAGCGTTGCGCGGCCGTATTCCCTTGCCAGCCTGCCGGAAGACGACCGCTTTCTGGAGTTTCACCTCGATTGTCGCCTGCCGGGGGAGTTCAGCGATGCAGCCCGCCAGTTGAACATCGGCGATCCGATGCGTCTCGGCGAGTTGCGCGGCGGGGCGTTGCACTACGACCCTGACTGGCACACCCGACCGTTGTGGCTTATGGCGGCCGGCACCGGGTTGGGGCCGTTGTTTGGCGTATTGCGCGAAGCGCTGCGCCACGATCATCAGGGCGCCATCCGTGTCATTCACCTGGCCCATGATGCCGATGAGCACTACCTGGCAAAACCACTGCAAGCCATGGCCGCCAGCCGTCCTAACCTGAGTGTCGAACTGTGGACCCCGGCCGAGTTGCCAGCGGCTTTGGCGCAACTGCGGCTTGTTTCGCGGCAAACCCTGGCCTTACTCTGCGGAGCCCCCGACAGTGTCGACGCCTTTGCCCGGCGCCTGTACCTGGCGGGATTGCCGCGCAATCAACTGCTGGCCGATGTGTTCCTGCCCCGTGGTTGAGCGCTGACTTTCAGACGCGAGACCTGCCATGACCGATGCCATCCAAGTTGAACGCGAACGCGGCCTGTTGACCCTGCGCCTGAATCGCCCGGACAAGAAAAACGCCCTGACCCGCGCCATGTACAGCCACCTGGCCGAAGCGTTGAAACAGGCCGACAGCGACCCCGAGATCAACGCCGTGCTGATCACCGGCTCCGCCGAATGCTTCACCGCCGGCAACGACATCGCCGATTTCATCCAGCAACCGCCGAGCGGCCTCGACAGCCCGGTATTCCAGTTCATGCTCAGCCTGCTTGAATGCCGCAAACCGGTGATCGCCGCCGTGGCTGGAGCGGCGGTGGGCATTGGCACGACGATGTTGCTGCATTGCGATCTGGTCTACGTCAGCCGTGATGCGCGCTTGCGCATGCCGTTCGTCAACCTGGGTTTATGCCCTGAATTTGGTTCCAGCCTGCTCCTGCCGCGCTTGCTCGGGCATGCCAAAGCGGCGGAGTTATTGCTGCTCGGTGAGGGGTTCAATGGTGAACAGGCTGCTGCGTGGGGCATTGCGTCCGAGGCGCTGGGCAGTGGCGAAGAAGTCTTGGCCAAGGCGCGGGAAATGGCGCTGCGCTTCGAGACGCTGCCACCGGAAGCGGTGCGTATCAGCAAGCAATTGATGAAGGCGCCGGATCGCGAGTTGTTGCGCAGGGTGATCGAAGAGGAGGGGGCGTTGTTCACCCAGCGGTTGAGTTCGCCGGAAGCACTGGCTGCGTTGACCGGGTTCATCAAGCGGCATTGAGTCTTTCGCTGACTGTACCGGCCCCTTCGCGAGCAAGCCCGCTCCCACATTGACCGGAGTTGCTAACAAATCATGTGACCAATACAAAACCCTGTGGGAGCGGGCTTGCTCGCGAAGGGGCCCGATCAGTCAACACACCTGTTGGATCAGAAAACAAAAAGCCCCGCCATTCACATGGCGGGGCTTTCGTTTTTCAGCAACCGGTCACTCAGACCATCGGGTCGCCAACGTGCAGGATCTTCATGCCGTTGGTGCCGCCGGTGGTGTGGTAGCTGTCGCCCTTGGTCAGGATGACCCAGTCGCCTTTCTCCACGACGCCGCGCTTGACCAGCTCGTCGATTGCCTTCTGGCTGACTTCGTTCGGTGCCAGCGAAGCCGGATCGAACGGGATGGTGTACACGCCGCGGAACATGGCCGCGCGAGCCTGGGCTTCGCGGTGCGGGGTGAACGCGTAGATCGGCACCGAGGAACGGATGCGCGACATGATCAGCGGGGTGTAGCCACTTTCGGTCAGGGCGATGATCGCTTTCACGCCCGGGAAGTGGTTGGCGGTGTACATGGTCGCCAGTGCGATGCTTTCGTCGCAGCGCTCGAACTCTTTGCCGATGCGGTGGCTGGAGGTCTTGCTGGTCGGGTGCTTTTCGGCACCGACGCAGATACGCGCCATGGCCTGAACGGCTTCCAGCGGGTACAGGCCGGCGGCACTTTCGGCCGAGAGCATCACGGCATCGGTGTAGTCGAGCACGGCGTTGGCCACGTCGGACACTTCGGCGCGGGTCGGCATCGGGTTCTGGATCATCGACTCCATCATCTGGGTCGCAACGATCACAGCCTTGTTGTGGCGGCGTGCGTGCAGAATGATCTTCTTCTGGATGCCCACCAGCTCGGCGTCGCCGATTTCCACACCCAGGTCACCACGGGCAACCATTACCGCGTCGGACGCCTTGATCAGGCCGTCGAGGGTTTCGTCATCGGCCACGGCTTCGGCGCGTTCGATCTTCGCCACCAGCCAGGCAGTGCCGCCGGCCTCGTCGCGCAGTTGACGGGCGTATTCCATGTCGGCGGCGTCACGCGGGAAGGATACCGCGAGGTAGTCGACTTGCATTTCCGCAGCGAGCTTGATGTCAGCCTTGTCTTTTTCAGTCAGGGCCGGAGCGGTCAGGCCGCCACCGCGACGGTTGATGCCTTTGTGGTCGGACAGCGGGCCGCCGATGGTCACGGTGCAGTTCAGTTCGGTGGCAGTGGCGGTATCGACGCGCATCACCACGCGACCGTCGTCGAGCAGCAGCTCGTCGCCCACGCCGCAGTCCTTGACCAGGTCCGGGTAGTCGATGCCGACCACTTGCTGATTGCCTTCGGTCAGAGGATGGCTGGTGGAGAAGGTGAATTGATCACCGATCTTCAGCTCGATCTTCTTGTTGGCGAATTTGGCGATACGGATTTTCGGGCCTTGCAGGTCACCCAGCAGGGCGACGAAGCGACCGTGCTTGGCCGCGAGGTCACGCACCAGCTTCGCGCGAGCCTTGTGCTCGTCGGGAGTGCCGTGGGAGAAGTTCAGGCGGGCGACGTCCAGGCCAGCCAGGATCAGCTGTTCGAGAACTTCCGGCGAGTTACTGGCCGGGCCAAGGGTGGCGACGATTTTGGTACGACGGACGGACATGCAAAGACTCCTGAGTTCAAGCGCTGAGTGAGGCTACTATGCTCCGAAGGTGTAGTCATTGTTCGTTTGCACTACTTTTTCGTGAAGAGCCTGGTTTTTTTGAAGAACCTGGTTATTGCCTTCCTTATGGAGCCAGGCAACTTCTCGCTTCTACAGCCTGAAGATTTCCGACCACGGGTCGATACAGGGTTCAAGACAGGAGATCCCCCATGCGATTCGTGCTCATTGCCGCCCTTGCCATCAGCGTCCTCAGTGTCACGGGCTGCACCCGTTGGTCGATGAACCATCATTTGAACAATGCCTACAGCGCCTATGACCGGGGCAATTGCGAGCAAGTGATGCTCGAGCTGTCCAAAGTCGAACGCGACAGCCGCGCGCGGCCTTACGTGTGGCCGGAAGTGTCGATGATGCGCGGCCAGTGCCTGGAACGGCAGAAGATGTTCATCGATGCGGCCCAGACCTACCAGTTCATGATTGACTCGTATCCGCAAAGCGAATACGCCTACCGCGCCCGCGCCCGCCTGGAAACCTTGCAGAGCCTGGGCCACTACCCGATGCGCAGTGCCGCAGCGGCAAAACCGACACAGTACTGATGGCAGGCATCATTCAATCGCTGGTTCCCCGGCGGTGGTGAGCTATAGTCGAATAAACCGGTTCTGGAGCCTTGCCTCTGAACCGGGGCAACACCTGTGACCGGCACAAGCAAGACTCTGCGCTTCAAGAACTGGCGCACCGGAAGCGGGGAGAGCGGGCAAAGACTTATGCGTACCCGTTCCGAAGCAGTAGTGCGGCTCTGCTTAAGAGCCTTGCATAGCGATATTGCACATGTTCACCGACCGCCGAATCGAGCGGCATCAACTGCCGTACTTCCTGAAAGTATTCAACGGCACCACCGACAAACCCATCGGTTTTCTGGGCAACGTCTCTGAAGACGGGCTGATGCTCATCAGCCAGCTGCCGATGATGATCGGCGCGGACTTCAACCTGCGCCTGAAAATTCCCGCCAGCGAAGGTGGCCAGCGGATCATCAACCTGCAAGCCTGTTGCCTGTGGTGCCATGAAGACGTGACCCCTCAACATTACGACGCCGGGTTCAGCCTGCAACGGGCACCGCCGGAGTTTGGGCAACTGGTGGAGGCGTTGAAGCAGTATTTCAGTTTTCTGCCGTTGCCGGCTTCAGCCTGACAGCCGTGCTCAGGTCAATGTCGTCCGGAATATTCCCCAGTTCATCCAGTTGAAGACTTCTTTGCCATTCGTCTGAACTGTCATTTGTTACAGGTGCTCTCACGCCAGAAGATGGTGTAGCAATAGCACTGTGGAACAACTGACCGTTTTATGATCGGGGATTTGAAAATGACAACACTTCAAGACGACCAGCATCCGTTGATTGATATTCGTCCGCCCGTCGTTAACAGCCCTAAGGCCGGAGAGGTTTATCGCTCACCTTTTTACGTTGATATTACCCGTGGTGAAGGCGGGACTTACGCTGCGAAGAAGTTCAAAATCCACTTTTATTATGACGGCCCTTATGCAGAAAGAGACGCGCATTTGGGGCGCTATCAGATGGAAATGGATCCAGGCCCTCATGAATTGCATACGCTCGCGGTATGGTACAGCGGTTCACAAAATGAAGAGTCGGATTGGGTATTTATCAAATATTTTTATGTTTTAACCCCACCAGTCGATTGACTTCCACCCTTCGAAATCCTTTAAAAACTGTTCAAGTGCCTTTGGGGAAATGGGCACTCGTTCCTGGGTGCCTGGCATTTTCCAATCGCCTCTGATTACCCACTGCTGGTGAACGCTTTTATTGGAATCAAACGCCGTTCTCAAACTTCAATCCACTTTACCGTTCGTCTGAACTGTCATTTATGGCAGGTGATTTTCGGCGCAGGTAAAGCGTAAAAAAACCACGAAAGGGTAAATGCAAATATCTCCCTTCGTTGCCGCCCGGTGCTCGATCACCCAGACTTTCAGGAGATTTACAATGAGCAACGACTCGACCTCGCCTCTCAAGCAACTCCTGGATCTGACGCCGGGCACAGATGAGCCCGCCGTGCAAAGCAACTACGAGCGCTTCGTCGCGGAAGGCGGCTCGGTTTTCGACCTGCTGAAGTTGGGGCGTCAAGAAGTCGTGGAGACGTTCGGGCTGCACAGCCGCGCTGCCCAGGCATTGCTGGACAAGGCGCGGAGTCTTGCGGTGCATACCGCTCGCGAGTTCCGTGAGCAGCGCCTGGTGACTCATGCACCGCCCAATCCCTTGCATCGCACCGGAATCCAGGCGCTGGTGGATACGCCGACGTTCGACGATTTGTTCGATCCCGATTGGGAGGGTGCCAGCCCCTCGCAAAGTCCGGATTCGAGCATCTCGCCAGCGGCCTATTTCGTGAGGCTGGTCTTGCTGGCCCGGCAGCTGGAAGGTCGCGCGACGGGCGGGGCCGGATTCATCAAGCTGGATACTCGGCGGCCGGACCTGGACGACCTCATCATTGATTCGGTGAGCATGTTCCAGATCAAGCCGACGGTGACCCTGGTCAATGAGGTGCTGGAAAGCATCATCAAATCGTTCATCAGCAACAATTCCGCCCCCGTGAATGCAGACGACAAAGTGGTCGATGACCGCTTGCTGGAAACGCGTTTTCCATTTCGCACCATGCCGTTCGAGTGGTATGCCGAACAATGGAAGCAGGTTCTGGAGGAGAACAAGTTGTCGCTGGGGGAAGTGGTGCGGGCCATTGACCTGACGGCGCCGTATTTCAAGCAATTGGGGGTTCAGGGAAACCTTTCGGACATTGCCCTGCGTCAATCCTGCAATATCGGGCCCCAGGGCCAGCGGATGCTCCTGGAAAACTTTCTGTTTCCCAACAACCCGGACAAAGCAGCGTTCTACAAAAGAGACTTTGGCTCCACTGGGAAGGCATTGTTGGACTCGGTGCACTTCTGTGCCCAGACCTCGATCGATGCGCAGACGCTTACGTCCTTTTTATCGATCGAAGACTGTTTGCCCAAGCTATCGGACAACGTCGCCGCGGGCGTTGTACCCGCGGCCTCCCCCAAGGTTTTTGGCTCAGCGTTCATCAACGATGGTGCAACCGCTGCGATGGACCTCAGTACGCCGGCCAATGGCACGCGCGAATTCACAAACAGTACCGATAACCGCTTTGAACGCATGAGCCGGATGTTGCGTCTGAGCCGTTGGTTGAAATTGCCTGTGGAGCAAACTGATCGTCTGGTCATGGCCGCAATCCGGGCTGAGCAACGGGCCGACCTCGTCGATTCGCAAGACCTGGCAGATGCGCCGAAGCGGATCACCAACAATACCCTTCGGGCGATCGGTCTGTTCCAGGAGTTTCGTCTGCGCTTCAAGTGCACTGCCGAGCAATTCGCTGCGTTGATTGACGAAATCTCTCCTTATGGCCGTGGGGAAGAACTCTCGCAGTTCGACCGGATCTTCAATGCCCAGGCTTTGTTCGATACGCCTTTAACGTTGAGTAACGTCTCCTTCGCAATCGACCCGCAGACCCGCGCCGATAAACGCATCGTCGACCATATTTGCAGCAGTCTGGGGATCAACCAGGAAGCCTGGCGCTATCTGGCGCGGTTCGTGGCCAAGAGTTACAACCTGATGGACGAATTGCAGTGCAGTCTGCCGGTTCTCTCGTCCTTCTATCGTCATGTGTTACTGGCTGCGTTTCTCGGAATCAGCGCGATAGAACTGGGGGCGTTGCTGGAGGCCTTGAGTAACAAGGGGGGCAGTGAACTGTTGCAGCGGGTGCTGGGCGAACCCCGTTTGCGGGTCAGCGGCGCCACCAGTAATGGCGATGTATTGAGTGTGATGCATGCTGTGCACTCCTGCGTTCAATGGTGTCAGGACAATGAGTTGAGCGTGTCCTGGCTGGTGCAGCATGTCACCCCGAGGATTGCTCCACCCTTGGCCACTGAGGCCGACACGATGCTGTTGCAGGAACTGCACAAACGCCTGCAACCGGTGCGGCTCTATGAAGAGGCGCTGAGGGCGGTAGGTGGGTCCCCCCATAACAATTATTACGGGGGGTGGCTGGAACTGCTCGAAGAGGTCGTCGATGAGGATGGCCTGGTGTTGAGTCACACGGGCGAAGCGGATGACTACGAACGGCTGGCACGTGGGGAAATTGAAGCGGCGGTGACCCTGGCGCAGGTTCGGCAAGAAGATTTCGAACGGGTTTGTGAGGCGATTCTGGCCCTGCTGCTGCAGGCTCGGGACGCTCAGAATGCGGTGGTTCAGGAAAGCTTGTCAGTGTACCTGAGCCTTTCCCAGGACCTGGTGTTGCCGTTACTCAAATGGGTCAACAGAGGTGGTGTCCACATGTTGCTGCTGGACACCACTCGGGCGCTGGAAGCGGTGACTTCTGGCTCTGAAAAGGTCAATGTCGGTGATGAGGTGTTAAACCTGCTGGCACATTTGGTGCGGCGCGCAGACGTCGTGCAAAAGCTGGGGCTCAGTTCCGCAATGCTGGTCGCTCTGACCACCCGGCATAACTGGCAGTGGCTCGACCTCAGACACCCGGAGACGATATCCATCGGTTCCTTGTATTACTTGACACTGTTTCAGCGAATGGTGGCCTTTACCGGGCAGCCGGCGGAAAAACTGCTGCATTACCTGGAGTTGGTAAACACCTTGCCCACCTATCTGACGCCGGAAGACCTGCGCCTGATTCGTGATTCGGCAGCGAGCAAGCTGGCGGAAGTGGTGAAGTGGGGGGTAAGGGAAGTGTTGGAGTGCATTCTCTATATCAGCCCGTCAATGCCGGTCGTGCGTGATCTTTTAGCCCTCGACACATTGATTCGCATTCGAGGTTTGGCATCCAGCAGCGGGCTGGACGCCAAGGCCATTATCGGATTGGGCGCGCTCACCCCGGACAGCGACAAACATGCCTGCCGCAGTGCGGCCGAACATGTACTGGAATGCTTGTCCGAATCGGCGGTACACGGCCAGTCTCAGGTATTCGGTGAAATCGGCCAGAGCGTGACGCACGACATCAGGTGTCTCAACGACACCCTGATCGCTAATGTGAGTAATCAAGTCGCGCTGGTTGAATTGACGTTGCGTGACCTGACCAATCAGGTATTGCCGAATATCACCGTGACCTGGAGCAGTGATCGTCCAGGGCTGATGGAGTCGGTCTCTATCACCGATCATGAGGGGCGCGCGGTGATTCACTTCAAGCCGGAAAAAGGATCCTGGATGGGCGCCGTGCAAGTGAAAGGCACCTACGGTCTGGCTCAAACGGTGTATGCACCGAAAATCCTGATCGACTGCGATGAATTCTCCCTGGGCTTCAGCCTCGACAGTACTGAGGATCCGGGAAAAGACGAGACATTCCTTGCTGGCGGACAGGCGTTTTTCCCTGTGTATGTTCAGCTTGTCGATAGACACGGGAATCCGGGGCGCGGCCGTGCCGTGACATTCGCCGGGAAGGGTGTGGTTGCCGATCCGCTGGTGGTGGTGACCGACGATCAGGGCTATGCCCGAACCAAAGTCAGAAGTATGGAACCGGTGGAAAAGGCCAGTCTGGTGGCGAGCTACAGCACCAAGGATCCCCTCGTCATCAACAACATCACGTTTGTTGACAAGCCGTTCATCAAACTGCTGGAGGCAACCTCGATGGCTGTCGTCGGGCAACCACTTGTGTTGAGTTGTCACGTTATCGGTTTGACCAAGAAGCCGGCGCCTGGTGTGAAAGTCGAGTTCTTCAAAGGAGAAACGAAGCTTGGAGAGGGCACTACCTCGGCCGTGGGGATTGCGCAGTACACCGTGACCACGCCAACCGACGGAGATCAGACCTATATCGCCAAGGTCGAAATGGGCGAGCAACGGCTTGATGTCTACGTGGCTAAAACGGCAGTGATCCATGGTGAGTCTACTGACTTCCTGTACCCGATAGCGGGCTCGGGGACGCCGACCTTGTTGTGGGTCGCCGTCCGGGAGGAAGCGAACAACCAGTCCAGGCTCATACCCAACAGCCCGGTTGAATGGACGGTGCAAAAAAACGGAGGGAGCAGTTCGACGCGGGTCGATATCTCCACCGATGTATTGGGCCGTTCGACCTTTGCGTTCGAGGCGGATGCAGAGGGGGACTACGTGGTGACCGCCAGGCTCAAGAGCACCACAGGGCAAATACGCACGTTCAATCTCAAAGTCGTTCCGGCCATTCAGTGGACTTACAAACTGATCGATACCACAACCAATGCCGTTATCAGTGGGGCGCCTCTGGCGTTTATCCGCGGGCGCCAATACAGACTCGAGATTGACCTGCCAACGTCGGTGGACCTCAAGGATGCCCGGGCGATGCTGATCTGGAGCGGAGAGCTCTCGGCCAAAGGCCTGGGAATGATCTTCAGCCCGCCCACCGGGGCCTACGTCATCATCGGCGGCAATACGAAACTCCACTGGGATGTCGATTGCAAGGACCTGCGCAATGGCGCATTCGACTTGACCTTCTTCTGCAATCGTCTCGACCAGCGCCTGGTATTGCCGGGCCGGCTGGACGCACCGCCGCCGGTGCTGATCTATCCCGCCACTGGCAACACCGTGGAAGTTCAGCCCTTGCTTAAAGGTACTGGCAGTCCATCGGCGCAGATTTATGTGTTTGAAGGCAGGGGTGGGCCGTTGTTGGCGCGTACCAGTGTGGGGAATGACGGGCAGTGGTCGGTGCGGATGCCTGAACCGCTGGCGATGGGGCCGCATGTGATTTCAGTGAAACAGCGGCATATCGATACGACCGAGGCTTGGGCACCGGATGTTCGGGTGACAGTAAACAGCTCTATTGCCGCAGCAGCGATAGTGAGCCCGATAGTAAAAGCAAAAGTAGATCCTGCGTCCTGGATTGAAGGGGTGGGGTTGCCGGGAGCGGAAATTAATGTGTGCCGGGCTAAATACGGAACGGTGTATGCCGCGGGGGTTGTTGGTTCAGACGGGCGCTGGCGGGTTCAGCTTCACCCTCCCTTGGCCGTTGGTACACATTTTCTTGAAGCCAATTTGAAGGTCGGTTCCGTGACCTCCCCCTGGATGGGCTACGACCATGAAATTGTTGTTGTTGCCAGAGGTTGATCGAGTTTCGGGGGTAGTAACCGTCTTGAATACAGCGATTTTTTTCACTGGCGGTACTGACGTGTAATTGCCGCTGCAACAGGTTATTGCCTCGATGTTGCCAAGCGCATTAAGACTGAAAACTGGAGAAAACAATGAACAAGTCAATTATTGGTGCGTTGGAAGAGCGTCGTTGCATGGCCCTGGCGGATTTCTATTTGGGGCAAGTGGCTCCGAAAGAAGATGAGGGCCGTCCGAACAAGCTGAACCTGACCTCGCTCAATGACTTGTATCAATACCTGTTGCTCGACAGTCAGGTCGGTCATGAGCTGGAAACAGCACGCCTGGCGGAGGCGATCGCTTGTGTGCAGCAATATATCGGCGCCATTTACAGCGGTATGGAGCCCGGTCATACCGAGGCGTTTACCAAAGATGAGCTGCAAGACTGGCATCAACGTTATTGCAATATCAGCGATTGGGCCGGTTATCAGATGCTTGTGGATTATCCGGAAAACTACATCGATCCGACATTGCGCCTCAATAAGTCTGAATCTTTCAAAGAGCTGGAAAACAACCTCGGGCAAGCGAGTCTCAACGATGCATCGGTGCAAATGGCGCTTTATGAGCATCTGAAGCGGTTCGAAGAAGTATGCAATCTCGATTTGATTTCGGCTTATATCGACAGTACCGAGGGAAATGGAGCTGAAAAGGGAACGAACTTCAAGAACGCCGATTACTACTTCATCGGTCGGCAACGGGTTCAACCCTTTGGTTATTTTTGGCGCAAGGCCCATGTTGAGTTGAATGCCGCCAGTGAGTTTCTGAACCCGACCGCGTGGACCGAATGGAAGCCCGTCGATATCCCCGCCGCGCCAACCGTGCTGGCGATCCGGCCGGTGTTTTTCGCCGGTCGATTGATGGTGGTTCAGGTCGAAGGGACCAAAGCCCGGGACACGAAGACGAAAGGTAACGACGGTAATGAAGTGATTACCGAAGGGACGTGGCAGGTTGAAGCCAAGCTGTCTTATCTTGCCGTGAACGGGATCTGGTCGACACCATCGACCCTGGGGACGAAGGAGTTCGCCAAGGCATCGGTGGAGTCCGCGCGTTTGGTGGTTGTAACTTATGCGGGTGCAAAAAAAGACGTCGATGACCTGTTGGCGGTGTGTTTCACCACCACGGATTTGCCAGCGGCGCAGGCGACGGCGGAGAACGAGCAGGAACACGGATGGATGTTTGCCGCACGCAATGCTCTGTTTGAGCCGCTACCGCCCGACATGGCCAGTCTTAAAGTGTTGGCCAATGGTCGTTTTGCCAATCAATACGGTTTGCAGCACAAGCTCTTGCTCAGTGAAGCAGCCGTGCTCAGTCAGGTGCGCGTACCGGCTTCGAGCGTTGCCGCTGTCGACGATACGCGAGATGGCACTCTGAGCAAGTTCCTTTCGTTGGATATCAATTTCAGCAGCCGGCAAACCGTGGTCGACGGTGCCCTTGCGACTGAAAATGTGTTGCAGGTACAAGGCGTCTGCGATTTGACCCGGCCCGAGTACGAGTTGAAGGACATTGCCTTGGTCGTTCAACACCAGGTGGCAACGTTTGTCACCTTCTTTGAAATTTCCAGGGTCGGAACCAAAGGCATCAAGGTGACCTGTTTCCGTCAATCCGAGTCGGGATTCGATTTTTCATTGTGCCTGGATGACGTTGAAGGAAAGCCTGTCGAATTGGCGGCTATCAAGGCGAATGAGTTCGCCTTGGCCAATGGTTGGGTTTCCGTCAAAAAGGACATCGTACTTTCTCATCGGCAACGGGAAATATTGTGGTTGCAAAGCCCCGGACACATCAGAGGCGGCGCCGGTTTCTCCATATTGACAGGTACTCAGTACCTGCCATTCGCGGGCAGCGGCAATACGTTGTCTCTGGTGCAGAAGCCGGAGACAGTCACGCTGGGCCTGAAAGTGAAGGATGGTGCAACGGTCGCGCCAGGCAAGTGGGAATCGTTGAGCGAATTGAAGGGCTGGTTTCAAACCCCCTGGATTGAATATCGCTGGACTGGCGATCCGGTCGGCAAGACCTTGCATGTCGTGTGGGGGGAAAGTGCCGATGGTAGTTATGGTCGCAACCGCTATGAAATCGTGATCAAGCAGACCCCGAATGCCAGCGCTGTTCCACTGATCAGTAAACAGTCAACCGGTGCTCAGTTCCTGGATATTCAGCCACTGGCATTGACCAGGCTAAAATGGATACGCCTCAACTCCCTGTTTGGTCCGGAGCTGGTAGCCAAAGCCGCCATTTCCATCGACGAGGTATTGTCCTGGGCAACCCAGAACACCCTAGAGCCTCAACCGGCGGGTGTTACGCCCGCAACCGCACCCATCGACTTCAACAGTGCCCACGGCATTTTTTACTGGGAATTGTTCTTCCACTTGCCGTTCCTGATCGCCCATCGTCTGTGCGAGACACGCGATTACCATGAATCGCAGCGCTGGTATCAGTACATTTTCAACCCGCACATTCGCGAGCCGCGTCCGGGAGCAGTCAAACCGAGCGACCGCTACTGGTGGTGCCGCCCATTGCTGGAAGAAGGCTATACCGGCTTTGAAGCCCTGGGGTTGGTAGACCCCGACGCGATTGCCTTTTCCAAACGCATCCACTACCGCAAAACCATTTTTGTCGCCTATGTGCGCTGCATCATTGCCCACGCCGATTCACTCTATCGG
Source organism: Pseudomonas sp. Pseusp3 (assembly GCF_047304225.1). Classification (NCBI taxonomy): domain Bacteria; kingdom Pseudomonadati; phylum Pseudomonadota; class Gammaproteobacteria; order Pseudomonadales; family Pseudomonadaceae; genus Pseudomonas; species Pseudomonas sp. Pseusp3. The sequence goes on from NZ_JBGLYV010000033.1 coordinate 50,956, forward strand.
CGGCTGACCCGTGACAGCCTGGCGGCGGCGAAACTGCAGTATGTGCGGGCCTTGTCGCTGATGGGCAACGCCCCCACCGCAAAAGCGATGAGCCATTGGGTGCCACAGTCCGCTGACCAGATCCTCAAACCCAAGGCGGCTACCGGCACCTCGTCACTTCTGACATTCGCCCGGTCACTGGATGTCAATGTGGCGAACCTGCCCGCACGGGTAGAGGGAACACCGGATTTTGAAATTCTGGCACGGGATGAGTTCCGTCCGGCTACCAATGATCAGTTGTTGGGGATCTGGAAGTACATCGACGAATGCCTGTGGAACATGCGACATAATCTGACCATTGATGGCAAACCGATGTCGCTGGCGTTGTACGCCCCGCCGACCAATCCACTCGATCTGCTACGCGCCCAAGCGGGTGGTTCTTCGGGGGCCGCGCGCAGTGCGGGCGGCTGGCTGAACATTCCGCATTATCGATTCCGGACCATGCTGGCCACCGCGCAAAATGCGGTGCAGACGCTTATCGGGTTTGGTCGCGAGGTTCGCCAATTGATGGAGCTGCGTGATCGCGGGCAACTGGAAGAGTTGCAGCAGAGTCATGTGATTGCGTTGGGCGGCCATGCCAGGACCATTCAGGAAGAGACGATCAAACAACTGGAGTCGTCGGAGGCGGCGTTGAAAGAAAGTCAAAGAATGATCGAGGAGCGAGCCAGGCACTATGAGGACCTCAATGCTGACCCGTTGCTGAACATGGAAATAGCCGGGGATGTGATCGGACTGGTTGGCAAGCTGAAGAGCGCTGCGGCTATTGTTCCTGTAAACGCTGGCGCAGTTACAAATGCAGCCGTGAAGGAGCAAACGCTCGGTGGCGCGGCTGGCCCCTTGCCCTTAGCATCGGCCGGTACGCAAGGTGGAGATCGTGGGGATCCCCTGAAAGCAACGGGTAACGGGCTATCGACTTCGGGCGCCACCGCGTATGCGACAGGTGAAGCTTTCCAGCGAACCGCTTTTTACCTGCGTCGAAGCCAGGAATGGAGCTTCGCCGAGGCCCAGGCCAAGAGCGAGTTGCGGGTCATTGACGAACAGCTCGAAGCTCATGAACACACACTCAAGGCCGCTCGAGCCAGCCTGCTGCAAACCCAAAAAGCCAACGAGCAGGCCCAGGAGCTTTACTCCTTCTACAAAACCCGCGCCACCAACGTCGAACTCTACCGCTGGTTGTTGAGCCAGATGGCCACGCTGTACTTCCAGGCCTATGACGCTGTGGTGGGCCTGTGCCTGAGCGCCGAAGCCAGCTGGCAGTATGAAATGGGTGATTTCGACACCCGGGTCATTCGGCCCAACGTCTGGATGGACAACCGACATGGCTTGAGCGCCGGTGAATCGATGCAGCTCGACTTGTTGCGCCTGGAGCGGGACTTCCTCTATCGCAACGAGCGGCGACTGGAACTCATCAAGACCATTTCCCTGCGCGACCTGTTCGAGAAGGGGCAATTCACGACACCTAAAACCTGGGAACAGGTGCTGGCAGAACTCGGCAAGGGCAAGCTGGATTTCGAGTTGACCCAGAAGCTGTTCGACAGCGATTACCCCGGCCATTACTGCCGGCAGATCACAACGGTGGCGCTGTCGCTGCCCGTGGTGTTGGGCCCTTACCAGGATGTGCGCGCGACGTTGACGCAAACCGCCAGTACCACGGTGCTCAAAGCCAGTGTTGACTCACTCGACTACCTGTATGGCGACGGCAACCAGATGCCTCCGGCGGATATCCTGCTCAACCTGCGCAGTCACCAGCAAGTGGGCATCAGCAGCGGCCTGGATGATGCCGGCCTGCACCAGCTGATGTTTGGCGATGAACGCTACTTGCCATTCGAAGGAACCGGGGCTGTTTCGAGGTGGCAACTGCATTTTCCGCGGCATGCGTCAGAGCAGCAAAAAGCCCTGATCGAAAGCCTGACGGACATCATTGTGCAGGTGCGGTACCTGGCGAAGGCAGGGGGGACGGCTTACACCGAGGCTGTGCTGGATAAGTTGGGGGATTGACGTCGTTTCAACAGTGCCTGGGTGACGTGGTGTCGATTCAGGAGTCATGGATCAACAGAGGTGTGAAAGCATCATGAGCAATGACGAAATTCGTGGTCGCAACCTGATTGCAGACGGCAGGTTTTCCTCCGGTTGGAGGGAGCACTGGACGCATTTCAATGGCAAGGGCATTGCGCGAACATTCGCGGACCCGGAGTATGGCTTTTATCTGATGATGAATGGGGCGGCCGCCGTTACCCAGACATTCAGCGCTGCACCGCTCACCACCGCGCAACTGGCGAACGCCTGGTATCGGTTGAGCTTTCAATATGAAAACTTTGGTGATGGGGCAAACTCCAAGGTAATCGTCAGATCGGGGACCGGGGTTGAGGACCCCATTGATCTGAGCGGGAAACTCCCGGATCGACCTCTGGCGGATTGGAATCCCTTTGAGCCCTATGGGCTCACGGTCGTGGCGGCTGACAAAGACATGACGTTCGAGTTGCATGGTTCCAGCCTGGGGGGATCGAGCGGTTTACGTATGACCGACCTCGACGTTCAACTGCATCTCGCACCCCTGGAGTTGGCTTGGGCCAAGGTTGATGATCAGACTTATGAGCTTTAATCCATCGATGCGTGGGGGTATGCCGCCAGATGCCTACGCAGCTCCGGCCCGCTTCCAGCTTAAATACTGCGTCACCAGGGCCGGGCCCAACTCCCCGGGTCGCGCATCCATCACCAGTACTCCATGAGCGCTCAAGCGCTCATGGAGTTCGGCGCGTGCATTCAGGTAGTCCACGGTCCCGCAATAGGCCAGCGCTTCGGGCAAAGTCTGCACCGGTGACTGACGCTGGGTGTCGAGCACCTCTTCGCGCAGGCTCGCGACCAGCACCTGATGTTGCTGGCTCAGGCGTTTTACTGCCGAGAGCAACTCATCGTCGTCCTCATCCCGCAGGTTGGTCACCAACACCACCAGCGCCCGGCGTTTTTGCCGTGCCAGCAGTTGCGTTACCGCTGCTTGATAGTCGGCGCTGCGTTGGGTGCTGTTCAAGTCATAAACGCTGTTGAGCAGTGTGTTGAGATGGCTGGTGCCTTTTACTGGTGCAAGGTAGCGCGGCTGTTCGCTGGCAAAGGTACTCAGGCCCACCGCGTTGCCCTGGCGTAGCGCGACGTAGCTGAGCAACAGACAGGCGTTGAGGGCGTGATCGAAGTGCGACAGCTCATCATCCTGGCTGCGCATGTGCCGGCCGCAGTCGAGCATGAAGATGATCTGCTGGTCGCGCTCGTCCTGGTACTCCCGGGCAATCGGTGTGCGCTGGCGGGCGGTGGCTTTCCAGTCGATCTGGCGCAGGCTGTCGCCCTCGCGAAACTCGCGCAATTGATGAAATTCCAGGCCCAGGCCCCGTCGTTGTTTCTGGCGTACGCCAAGCTGGCTGAGCCAGTTATCCACCGCCAGCAACTGCCCTTCATAGAGACGGGCGAAGTCGGGGTAGACGCGGGTGGCGTCGGGCAGCTCGAGCAAGCGTCTGTCCGACCAGAGCCCCAAGGGACTTGGCAGGCTGATTTCACAGCGCTCGAAGCTGAAATGACCGCGTTTGAGCGGACGCAGGCGATAACCGGCCAGGCTGTGCTGGCCGGGTTGCAACTCGACTGACAGTGGCAGGTTTTCGAAGCTCAGGCCCGCTGGCACATGGTCGAAGACTTGTACGTTCAGCGGTTGGGCAAAGTCGTGCTCAAGGGTCAGTTGCACTTCGCCCCATCGGCCCAGCGCCAGGCTGCCGGGTAACTGGCGCTTCAGCCGGGGCGATGGCAGGTGCTTCACGCGAACAGCATCCAACAGGGCCAGGGCCAGCAGCGCCAGGAGCAACCCCCAGTTGATCGCCATGAGATTCGCCGGAACCGTGAACTCCAGTGCTTGCAATGTGCCCGACACAATGCCGCAGGCCAGCAGGATCAATAGCCAGACGAGCATCAGACGCGACGGTTTCACAGGCGCGGCGCCGGCACTTGGTCGAGCAACTGCCGGAGCACCTGATCGACATCCAGGCCCTCGATATCCAGCTCCGGTGCGATGCGCACACGATGACGCAGCACGGCCAGTGCGCAACCCTTGATGTCATCCGGAATCACGAACTCACCACCGCGCAGCAGCGCACGGGCCCGGGCACATCGCACCAGCGCGATGGACGCGCGTGGCCCGGCGCCGAGGATCAAGCCGGGCCAGTTGCGGGTGGAGCGGGCCAGGCGCACGGCGTAATCGAGCACCTGATCGTCCAGTGGCAGGTCGCTGGCGATACGTTGCAGGGCCAGTACATCCTTGGCCTGCAACAACGTGCGCATCGGTTGGACATCGAGCATGTCGGCCCGGGTCGAGCGGCTGACCTGACGGACCATATTCAGCTCCTGTTCGGCGTCGGGGTAATCCATGCGCACCTTGAGCATGAAACGGTCGAGTTCGGCCTCCGGCAACGGGTAAGTGCCTTCCTGTTCGATCGGGTTCTGAGTGGCGAGCACCATGAACGGTTGTCCAATCGGCAATGGACGGCCTTCAAGGGTGACTTGCCGTTCCTGCATGGCTTCGAGCAGCGCCGCCTGGGTTTTCGCCGGGGCGCGGTTGATTTCGTCGGCCAACAACAGGTTGGTGAACAGCGGGCCTTTGCGCAGTTTGAATTGCTCGGTCTGCAAGTCGTACACCGCGTGCCCGGTGACGTCGCTGGGCATCAGGTCCGGGGTGAACTGGATGCGCGCAAACTCGCCGCCGAAGCAGCGGGCGAGGGCGCGCACCAACAGGGTCTTGCCCAAACCCGGTACGCCTTCGAGCAGCACGTGACCGCCGGCGATCAGCGCAGTCAGGACGTCGTCGATCACGCTGTCCTGGCCGATCAAGGCTTTTTGCAGTTCATTGCGTACGGCCTGCGCCAGGTGGCTGGCACGCTGACGTTGTTGAGCGGCATGGCTCGGTACGTCGGGCTCGATCGGTTGACTCATGGGTTCCGGAGCCTCGTTAACAGTTATATTTGTTTTATCTTCCATAAATCAGTCACTTATCTAATCTAACTTTTTTCACGTATTTTTTTTACGCGTGGAACGAGTGAGTGACTGCCAATCTGCCTCATTAAGATCCCTTGGCAACCCTCATTTGAGCGTTCGTCTGAAGTCGAGGTTAGGCCATGACGGCCAGTTATGTTTTGAGGTAGTGCATTCCATATGCACGTTGGGTGACATAGTTAGGAGAGTTTTTCATCGCAGAAGTCTGCTGTTGCCCGATATCAGCCCTTCTCGGAGGGCTGCTTTGGGTTGAAAAGCTGCCGACCATCAAGGGCTGCTACCGACCTGGAGCAGTCGGCGAACAGAATAATGGCAAATTAGTGGCTATGCTTGGTCTGCTGTCGAAACTGTTCAGGCAGTCCGGCAGGCTGCGCGGAAATGACCCGCAACGTGCCCTATGTCACCCGACTATGCTGCGTGAAGCATCCAGTTCAGGGGCGCAAATCCGCAACGGCACTCGGCAAGACATGGAGCAAACCCTGCACCTGCAGGCGCAGGGTTTGGACTGGATCTGTCGGGATCACTCAGGATCGAATCGACTTTCGCTACGGTGCGGCTGGGCACTGCGAAAGCGGGGATATGCTCACCCCAGACATGCTGGCCAAGGTCTGCACGCTCGCCAGAGGCGCAGAAAGAGGCTGAGGAAATTGAAAGGAACAGAACATCTGGCAAAAGTGATTGCCGACGTTCAGTTCTACAATGGAGAGCGAGGAGAATCGTTACCTGAAACGATGATCTCAAACACAGCAAATGAAGATGATTTCGTTTTATCGCTGAAATGTTAAGAGACTGCTTCCGAGGGTAAAAAATTTCACCATGAAATTAGCATCGCCAAATGCATTGCTTAGTGTCGAATGGTTGGTTGGCGTGACACTTAAGACGTATAGCTTCGGTAGCTAATGCTTGTCTCGGGAGCTTCGCTCACGAAAACCAGCGTGAATCCAGAACAGAGAAAAAATTTGGCTAATGCTACGTGCGGTGTGTTCTCAGGTTCAGGTGTCGGCACAAAAGGTTAATAGGTTTCCGAATACCGCTTCTATTGGCCAATTTAGAAGGATTATGTTTGGAGATTGTGAAATGGATTTTTTCAGGAATAAAAGCGCCGCAAAGCAAGACATACCCACCCGTTCAAATAAGCCGCGCTCGACCAAATGGCACCGCATGTACTTTTTTCTTGCGGGGTTCGACGTGCTGGTTGTTGTGCTGAGCGTGCTATTGAATCACCTGATCGTCGATACCTATCACCGCTCCATCAAGGCAAACCAGTCGTGGGTCCAACAGCTGTCGAGCTATTCAACGCTGGGCAGCCTGGCTTCCACAGTCAATGCGCCGGGCAATAATGTGTTCGATACACATAATGTTGAAGCCGAATCGCGGAACATGGATGAAGCCTTGCGCGCCTTCAACGAGCATTTGGCAATGGCCAAAAAACAGTTGGAGGTACGGATCGCCAATGAGGCTGAACACAGTGCAGATATACAAGCCTTTACCCTTGCATTGAAGGATGAGGTGGGTGCAATTGATGCTGCGATGGTCGAAATGGTGAACGAGGCCTTGCTGATCTTTTCCTACTTCAGGGAGGGGCAGTCGGATAATGCCGGCAAACGCATGGCAACGATGGACAGGAAGTTTGCCCTGTTGCTCGCCTCACTCAGTACTGTGCGGGATCGCGTTGGCCTGATTCAAAGCAAGCTCCTGGAGGAGGAGCTTGAGTCGGTCGAAGAACTGCGCCGGGTCGAATACGCGATCATGGTGTTCGTGCTACTGATGGTCAGTGCGGCCGTTATCTACGGGGGCAAGATCAGGCGCGAAATGGAGTCGCAAGCAGCCGAAAGGGAAGGTTATCTGGCAGTGCTGCGCGAAAGCGAGAAGCAGGCCCGCCAGCAAGCATCTCTGCTGGACAAGGCCCAGGACGCCATTGTCGTTCACGGGATGGATAACCGCATCCTGTACTGGAACAAAAGTGCCGAGCGTCTCTACGGTCTGTCAAAGGAGGAGGCACTTGGCAAATCGGCACAGGAGTTGATCTACCAGGGTAGCGCCGCTTTCAATGCGGCCACTAACAGCCTGATAGAAACGGGTGACTGGGCGGACGAAGTTACAATTCGACGCCGGGATGGCTGCACCATCACACTCGAAAGTCATCGAACCCTGGTGCGAGACGATGATGGCCAGCCGCAGTCCGTTCTGTCGATCAATACTGACATCACCCACCGTAAGACCGCAGAGCAAGAGGTCCAGCGTTTGGCCTTCTACGATCAGTTGACCGGGCTGGCCAACAGGCGGCTCATGTTGGACCGGTTACAGCATCTGCTGGCGGGCAGCTCCCGTAGCCTGCATACGAGCGGGATAATTCTCATTGACCTGGATAACTTCAAGGCACTGAACGACACGCTGGGGCATGACAGAGGCGACATGTTGCTGCAGCAAGTTGCTCTGCGCCTTTGCGGCTGCATACGCGAGAGCGACACCGTGGCTCGCCTGGGCGGAGACGAATTCGTCGTCCTGCTGGATGGCCTTAATGAGAATCCTCCAGAAGCGGCTATCCAGGCCAAGACTATTGGCGAAAAGATTCTCAACTCTCTGAATATTTCCTACCAGTTGGATGGATATGAGCACCACAGCACCCCCAGCCTCGGCATTGCGCTGTTCCAGGGGCAGCTGAGCACAGTGGACGATATTATGAAGCGCGCTGACCTGGCGATGTATCGCGCCAAGGCGGCGGGCCGCAATACCATGCGCTTCTTCGATCCGGAAATGCAGGCGGTTGCCACGGCACGCGCCAGGCTGGAAGTAGACTTGCGCCAAGGCTTGCAGGACAACGAATTCCTTCTTCATTACCAGCCGCAGGTGAATAGTGAGGGCCGTATCATTGGCGCAGAGGCACTGATGAGATGGCACAATCCTGAGCGCGGAGTCGTGTTTCCAGGCGAGTTCATTCCATTGGCAGAGGAAACGGGGTTGATTCTGCGGTTAGGCCGTTGGGCGCTGCAGACAGCCTGTACTCAGCTGGTTGCCTGGGCAAAGCATTCGGAAACCGCCCGACTGGGTATGGCTGTGAATGTCAGCGCCCGTCAGTTTCACCATCCGGACTTCGTCGAGGAGGTACTGCAAGTACTGAGACACACGGGGGCCGATCCGAAGAAATTGAAACTGGAACTGACCGAAGGCCTGCTGATAGAGGATATGGAAGGTACTGTCGCCAAAATGATCGAGTTGAAAGAGATTGGCATAGGCCTTTCGCTGGATGATTTCGGAACCGGCTACTCGTCACTGTCATACCTGAAGAGCCTTCCGCTGGATCAACTCAAGATTGACCAGTCCTTCATCAGAGATGTGCTGGTTGATCCCAACGACGCCGCCATCGCCTGCGCGATTGTGAGCCTGAGCCAGATATTGGGGCTTTCGGTGATTGCAGAAGGTGTGGAGACAGAAGCTCAGCGCACCTTTCTGGTCAAGCATGGCTGCCAGACCTACCAGGGCTTCCTGTTTTCCCCGCCACTGCCAGCCGAACAATTTGAGGAGTATGTTCACGAAAGATTAATGGCGAGCACTGATTTCCTACGGACCAAGACTAAATCGCCATAACTTCGCAGTTGCCTGGGAACGTCCGCTTTCGGCTGTGGACTCAACCCAATGCGGACGATGAGAGGTCGACTCAAATATGGCTCGCACCCGCAATTGCCGGAGGTAGCCTCGAACAGCTGGCAGGAAGCTCCATCTGCCATCCCCTGCTTGACCAGACATTCCATCCCTTTAGTCTGCCTTAACAGATTCAGGGCCATTAGTTCGCTCCTTGAACAACATCTCAGGCTATGAGCTCGTAAGGGGCTGTCCTCTAAAACAATGGGAATCTAACGCTTGCAAGGTGTCAGATCATAAGGCGTTCCTCAAGGATTGCAGATGGGCGACCTGACGGCTGAATTCAACGCTGGAAAGCCGTTGCTGCGGTCGCGGGCTCATGGCCTGGCTGATAGCGCGTGTGGGTTGGCCGGTCAGGCGTGCGAGCACCAGCCATTGTTCGGCAACGCCGAGTTGTTCAAAGCCGGGATGGCGACGCCGCACACGCCGCAGGATGTCTTGCTGCAAGGCTTGCAGCAGGCCGGCCTGACCGTTGCATCGCAACAGGAAATCGGCACTGGCGCGCAGGTGCTCCTGCAGTTGCCGGCGTGCTTTCGGTGCCGGCTCCTGCAATGGTCCCTGCCGCACGCCAAAGTGCCAGAACCCCAGGCCGATCAAGGCGAACAACGCGACCAGCGCCTGGGGAAAATAACGCAGCAGCAAGGTCGGCAGGCTGTCGTGATCGGTGTTGAAGATCAGTGTCACGCGGGTGTCGGCGGTCAGGTACCAGAGCAGCCAGGCGTTGTCGTACCGGTCGATGGCCGGGGTTTTCCACAAGTCGGCATCGGTGACCACGATGATCGAGCCAAGCCCGTGATCGAGCTGCATCATGTGCGTGGCCATGGCGCTGTTGGCCCAGGCCTGGGCAAGGTTTTTCGGGTCTTCGAGATGGAACGCCGTATCGAAACCGGCATAGGCCGGGGCGTCTTCGCCTTCCAGGTAGAGCTTGGTCAGTTGCGGGTACGGATCTTCGCCGACATTGGGTGGCGATGCCTTGAGGTCTTTGCTCAGTAACTGGTGCACTTGCACCCGATCGAGCAGCAGGTCGTTGCTGTGGCCGAGTTTTTCATCCCACAGTGATTCGGCGACGAACAGAAGCCGCCCACCGGCCCGGGTCCAGTTCATCACCTGGTCGACCTGCCGTGGAGTCATGTTGTAGCGGTCACCGAGCAACAGCAGGCTGTGTTGAGTCGGGTCGAGGCTGGGCAGGATGTCGAGGCCATTGGCGTGGTCGACGCTCAGGCCTTGTTTGCGCAGAAAGAGTTCCGCCGCCAGATAAGGGTTGGCCTTGGCTTCGGGGGAGGGGCCGTGGTCGATTACGCTCTGGTAGGGGGTGGCCTTGAGGTACAGATAAACACTCAACGCAGCCAGCAGCACGGCGATCAACGCCCCGGCTATCGACCCCTGGCGCCGATTCAACGGACAGCCTCCGAGCCGAACAGAATACGCCAGCCGTTACACAGCTCCTGCTGCACCTGGGCGGGTGGCAGGCGATGACCGTAGGCCATGTTTTGCCAGTGCCCGGTGAGATCTTTGCTGTACGCCAGCAGGGCCGGTCGCTGTAACAGCTCAACGCGCTGAAGTACCTGGCCTTCGGTATCGGCGGCCTTGAGTGCGATGTTGAAATCGTGCATCAGGCGGCTGAGCAGGGCGCGATAAAGCAAGCCGAGGGCTTCGCGCGGATGGCTCTGCCAGAGACTTTCAGCGCTGGTGGCGATGTCGGCGGGCAGGGACTCGGGCTTGAGGTCCAGGCCGAACGCCTGCTGCGGTAACAGCCGCGCGGTTTTTATGTCGACGGGCGGTCGACGGCTGACAAAAGCTTGCAACCAGTCGCGATAGCGCCAGATCAACAGGCCGATGGCTCCGATGACGGTGCCCCACAGCACGATTTCAATCAGGCTCGCCAATGCCCCGAAGCGTTGCCCCTCAAGCAGCTTGAGCAGGGCCTTCAACCATTGCGGTGTCTTGCCGTCGTCCCGGGTTTCAGCGCTTGGCCGGTCTTCGCCAAAGCGGTAGCGCGTCACTGTTTCCCGGTTCTTGAAGGGCGGCTGTTCGAGGATCGTCTTGATGCCGTCCCTGGAGGCCTGACTGGTCAGGGGCTGGTCCAGCAAGCGTGGACTGTCGGGTGACATGGCCGGTTCGGCGGCCCATACGCTGTGTGTGCTCGGACTCAGCAAGATCACGGCGATCAACAGGGCCGCGCCTGCACTGGTGAGGCGTTGGCGCATGCGACGGAACACCAGTTCGATATCCCAGGCCTCCAGCACGGTGCGCCGGTTCAGGTAAAGGCTGAAACCGCAGGCGACATAAATCGGTTCCCAGACCACCAGCACCAGTGCATAAAAGGCGTTGGTCAGATGTTCCAGCCAACGCCAGTCCTGGCTCGCCGCAGAGATCAGCGACTGCCAACTCCAGTCGAGCGCGACCTGTTGTGGCAGCAGCAGATAGAACAACACCATCAAGCCGATCCACAGCGTGCCCTCCAGGTGCGCGCCGATGATCGTCAGCCAGCGCGCGGCGCCGGCGTCTCGCTGCAGCAGCACCTGTAAGCGCTGTTGCCGTTGCGCTCCATCGAGGCCTTCAAGTTGCATCACCGGCATCGCGAAGCTGCGATGCAGACTCAGGCGTCGCCAGGTCAGGCTGGCCAGCAATTGCGGTTTGAGCAGGCGTGGCCATTGCTGCAGGGCCTGCTTGAGCGAGGGTGTTTCAGCGAACATGGCTTTGGACAGGATGTACAAGGGCAGGCGTTCGAACGCCGGCTTCAGCCACCAGAAAATGAACACGGCGAGAGAGGGCGAATCCCAGAATCCCCAACTGAGCAGCGCGAAAACGGGCAAGGTGACCATGGCCCAACTGGTCATCAACAGGCGTCGGTGGCGCTGGCTCAGGAGCACGCCGAGGTCCATGGCTTCCCAGGTCGGGCGCGGGCGAATCACCACCGTGGCGTCACTCAGGCGCATGGCGGCGACGTCCGGCAAACACGAGATAAACCACCACCAGCAACCAGAGCGCGGCGCCAACCAGGTACTTGGTCTGGTGCGACGGGCCAGTCTTTGATGACCAGTAGGCTTCGATAAACGCCGCAATCAACAGGAACAGCATGACCCCGCAGACCAGCAGCACACTCTTGCGCGCAGCCAGGCGCAAGGCCTCGGCGCGTGGCAGGCGCCCCGGGGCGACCAACGCCCAGCCCAGCTTCAGGCCGGCGGCACCGGCCAGGGCGATGGCGCTGAGTTCGAAAGCGCCATGGCCGATCACGAATGACCAGAAGGTTTGCCCGTAGCCGACGTAGGTCAGGTGCCCGGCCACCGCACCGATCATCAGGCCGTTGAAGACCAGGTAAAACACACTGCCCAAACCCAACAGCAAACCACTGGCGAAGGTCTGAAAGGCGATGCCGATGTTGTGCATGATGTAGTAGCCGAACATCGCCCAGTCCTCGCTGGCGGCTCGTTGCGCCGTACGCCCGAGGTGCCCGGCAACGGGGTCGTACATGCTTTGCATCTCGCTGACCTGCTCGGCGGGGATCAGGTTGTAGACCAGGTCCGGGTACAGGTACACCAGCAGCGCGAAACCGGCCAGGCTGGCAAAGAACATCAGGCTGGCGGCGAGGACGAAACGCCACTGTTCGCGCACCAGTCGCGGAAAGTCGGCGAGGATGAATGCCAGCATGTTGGCGCCCGGACGGCTACGGTGACGGTAGAGTTGTTGGTGTCCGCGCAGCGCTTGTTGCTGCAGGGAGTCGATCAGAAAACTGCTGTAGCCTCGCTCCCTGGCCAGTGCCAGGTGTTGGCAAAGACGTCGGTAGTCCCTCGGGAAATTGCCGGCGCCGGTGGCTTTCCTGTCGTGCTCCAATTGCTCGAGCAGATGAGCGAACTGTTCCCATTCGGCCTTGTGCCGGTTTTCAAAGAGGCTTTGCTTCATGTCGGCCCCAACAAGCCGCGGGCAATGCCGTTGAGCTCGGTCACCGCCTGCGGGGTCGGGACTTGCAACGGTTGGGCGAGGATCGCAGCCAGTTCATCGGCCCGTGCCCGGGAGAGTTCGCCCTGGCGCTCGGCAAACCCGAGAATGGCCCGTTGTTCGGTGAGCGTCAGGGCAAAGGCCGGGCGGCGGGGCTGGGCCTCGGGGA
>NZ_JBGLYV010000034.1:0-63453 GCF_047304225.1 Pseudomonas sp. Pseusp3
GGTGGGTGATGACGGGATCGAACCGCCGACATTCTGCTTGTAAGGCAGACGCTCTCCCAGCTGAGCTAATCACCCTTCGCTTCGGTGTGGCGCGCATTCTACGGAGCGACCCAACCTCTGGCAAGCACTTTTTAAAATAATTTTCTCAGGCCTTCCAAAGGCTTAGAGAAAGGTTGGCCTATGGCACGGCGAAGACAATAATGCCCGCCTTTGTATAAAGGAGAGACTCACCCCATGTGGTTCAAAAACCTGCTTATCTATCGCCTGACCCAAGATCTGCCTGTTGATGCCGAGGCGTTGGAAACTGCACTGGCCACCAAACTGGCGCGCCCATGTGCAAGCCAGGAGTTGACCACCTACGGTTTCGTCGCGCCGTTCGGCAAAGGCGAAGATGCGCCGCTGGTGCACGTCAGCGGTGACTTCCTGCTGGTGTCCGCGCGCAAGGAAGAACGTATTTTGCCGGGCAGCGTTGTGCGTGACGCCGTCAAGGAAAAGATCGAAGAGATCGAAGCCGAGCAAATGCGCAAGGTCTATAAGAAGGAACGCGATCAGATCAAGGATGAAATCATCCAGGCCTTCCTGCCCCGCGCCTTTATCCGTCGCTCTTCGACCTTCGCCGCCATCGCGCCGAAACAGGGCCTGATCCTGGTCAACTCGGCCAGCCCGAAACGCGCCGAAGACCTGCTGTCGACCTTGCGCGAAGTGATCGGCACCCTGCCGGTGCGCCCGCTGACCGTGAAAATGTCCCCGACGGCGACCATGACCGAGTGGGTCACCACGCAGAAAGCCGCAGACGATTTCTTTGTGCTGGACGAGTGCGAACTGCGCGACACCCACGAAGACGGCGGTATCGTGCGTTGCAAGCGCCAGGACCTGACCAGCGAAGAAATCCAGCTGCACCTGAGCACCGGCAAAGTGGTCACTCAACTGTCCCTGGCCTGGCAGGACAAACTGTCGTTCGTCCTCGACGACAAAATGGTGGTCAAGCGCCTGAAGTTCGAAGACCTGCTGCAAGACCAGGCGGAACAGGACGGCGGCGACGAAGCCCTGGGCCAACTGGACGCCAGCTTCACCCTGATGATGCTGACCTTCGGCGACTTCCTGCCGGCGCTGGTTGAAGCGCTGGGTGGCGAAGAGACTCCGCAGGGGATCTAAGGACCAGTGATCTCTCCTGTAGGAGCGAGCCCGCTCGCGATGGTGTGTCAGATAAAGAGGGGTGACTGACACACCATCGCGAGCGAGCTCGCTCCTACAGGGGTTTTGTGGTGTTACGTAAAAATAAGGATCAAGTCATGCGCGCACTGGCTGCATTGAGTCGCTTTGTCGGCAACACCTTTGCTTACTGGGTTCTGATTTTCGCTGCCGTGGCATTTCTGCAGCCGGCATGGTTCCTCGGCCTCAAAGGCGCCATCGTGCCCTTACTGGGGCTGGTGATGTTCGGCATGGGCCTGACCCTCAAACTCGAAGACTTCGCCGAAGTCGCTCGCCATCCATGGCGCGTGGCCCTGGGCGTAGTTGCACATTTCGTGATCATGCCCGGCGTGGCGTGGTTGCTCTGCCAGGCGTTCCACTTGCCAGCGGAGATCGCCGTCGGCGTGATTCTGGTGGGCTGCTGCCCAAGCGGCACCTCGTCAAACGTGATGACCTGGCTGGCCCGCGGCGATCTGGCGCTGTCGGTGGCCATCGCCGCCGTCACCACCCTCCTCGCTCCGCTGCTGACGCCGGCGCTGATCTGGCTGCTGGCCTCGGCGTGGTTGCCGGTGTCGTTCATGGAGTTGTTCTGGTCGATCCTGCAAGTAGTGCTGTTGCCGATCGTGCTGGGCGTGGTTGCCCAACGGCTGCTTGGCGACAAGGTCAGGCACGCAGTGGACGTATTGCCGCTGGTGTCGGTGGTGAGCATCGTGATCATCGTCACTGCGGTAGTTGCCGCCAGTCAGGCGAAGATTGCCGAGTCCGGCCTGCTGATCATGGCTGTGGTCATGCTGCACAACAGCTTTGGCTACTTGCTGGGTTACTTCACCGGGCGCCTGTTCAAGTTGCCTCTGGCACAGCGCAAGTCCCTGGCCCTGGAAGTAGGCATGCAGAACTCCGGATTGGGCGCGGCCCTGGCCAGTGCGCACTTCTCGCCGCTGGCGGCGGTGCCCAGTGCATTGTTCAGTGTCTGGCACAATATTTCCGGGGCTCTGCTGTCGACTTACTTTCGTCGCATGAGCGAGAAACAGGAGCGGGAAATCGCCGCCCAACAAGCCACTGACTGATCCGCGATCTTGATCCGCGATCTTGATCCCCGGGTTAATACTGGGCACTATATTGCGCATCGCGGGGACGACCCCGCAGCTCGATCGAGTCATTAATCTGGGGACGACCCCGTCAGACGATGGAGGTCTTCATGTCCTGGATCATTCTGTTTTTCGCCGGCCTGTTCGAAGTCGGCTGGGCCGTCGGCCTCAAGTACACCGACGGCTTCACCCGCCCGCTCCCCACTGTTTTGACCGTTACGGCCATGGCTGTCAGCCTTGGCCTGCTCGGCCTTGCCATGAAGGAATTGCCGCTGGGTACGGCCTATGCGATCTGGACCGGTGTCGGTGCCGTTGGCACGGTGATCGCCGGGATCATTCTGTTTGGCGAATCCATGGCGCTGGTGAGGCTGGCCAGTGTGGCGCTGATCATTACAGGGCTCGTTGGCCTGAAGGTCAGCGCCTAAGCCACTATCGCCTTCGCGAGCAAGCCCGCTCCCACAGGGATTGTAGGTGTGCCTACTATGTGTGGCACAACACAAAACCTGTGGGAGCGGGCTTGCTCGCGAAGAGGCCGGTAGAATCACCGATTATCTTACGGCCCCGCGCAACTCCCCCACCAACGCCTGCAACCTGGCAGGCTCCGCCGCCTCAACCGCCACCGCCGGCCCTGCCACCAGGGTCACTCGCGACCACAGGCGATGAAACAGCCCCTTGCCCGGATCGCGGCTGAAGAAACTCCCCCACAACCCCTGCAAGGCCAGCGGAATCACCGGCACCGGCGTCTCTTCGAGAATTCGCGTCAAGCCGCCCTTGAACTCATTCAGCTCGCCATCGGCGGTCAATTTACCCTCGGGGAAGATGCACACCAGCTCACCGTCCTTCAGATACCGGGCAATGCGCGTGAAGGCCTTTTCGTAGATCTGGATGTCTTCATGACGCCCCGCGATAGGAATCGTCCCTGCGGTGCGGAAGATGAAGTTCAGCACCGGCAGGTTGTAGATCTTGTAATACATAACAAAGCGAATCGGCCGACGCACCGCGCCGCCAATCAGCAAGGCATCGACGAAGGACACGTGATTGCACACCAGCAACGCCGCGCCCTCATCGGGGATCAGATCCAGGTTGCGGTGCTCGACGCGGTACATGGAATGGCTGAGCAGCCAGATCATGAAACGCATGGTGAACTCGGGGACGATCTTGAAGATGTAAGCGTTGACGCCGATGTTCAGCAACGAGACCACCAGGAACAGTTGCGGGATCGACAGCTTGGCCACACTCAGCAAGACGATCGAGACAATCGCCGACACCACCATGAACAACGCGTTGAGGATGTTGTTGGCGGCAATCACCCGCGCCCGCTCGTTCTCGGCGGTACGTGACTGGATCAGCGCGTACAGCGGCACGATATAGAAACCGCCGAAAACGCCCAGGCCGAGGATGTCGAGCAACACCAGCCAGGCGTGGCCGAAACCGAGGATTTCAATCCAGCCATGACCGGTGGCGCTGTCCGGGATTGCACCGGAATGCCACCACAGCAGCAAACCGAAGACAGTCAAGCCGAACGATCCGAACGGCACCAGGCCAATTTCGACTTTGCGTCCGGAGAGCTTCTCGCACAGCATCGAACCCAAGGCGATGCCGACCGAGAACACCGTCAGGATCAGCGTCACCACGGTTTCGTCGCCGTGCATCCATTCCTTGGCATACGCCGGGATCTGCGTCAGATAGATCGCCCCGACAAACCAGAACCACGAGTTGCCGACAATCGAGCGCGACACCGCCGGAGTTTGCCCCAGGCCGAGTTTCAACGTGGCCCAGGACTGGCTGAAGATGTTCCAGTTCAGGCGCATTTGCGGTGTGGCGGCAGCAGCACGAGGAATGCTGCGGCTGGCCAGGTAGCCGAGCACGGCAATGCCGATGATCGCCGTGGACACCACCGGCGCGTAATGCGCCGAAGACATCATGACCCCGGCGCCAATGGTGCCGGCGAGGATCGCCAGGAAGGTACCCATTTCCACCAGGCCGTTGCCGCCTACCAGCTCATCCTCACGCAGGGCCTGCGGCAGGATCGAGTACTTCACTGGCCCGAACAGCGCCGAATGGGTGCCCATGGCGAACAGCGCCACCAGCATCAACGACAGGTGATCGAACAGGAAGCCGACGGCGCCGACCGCCATGATGACGATTTCCCCTAGCTTGATCAGGCGGATCAACGCGTCCTTGGCGAACTTTTCCCCGAATTGGCCGGCCAGGGCCGAGAACAGGAAAAACGGCAGGATAAACAGCAGCGCACACAGGTTGACCCAGATAGAGCGGTCACCTTCGATGGTCAGCTTGTACAAAATGGCGAGGATCAACGACTGCTTGAACACGTTGTCGTTGAACGCCCCGAGGGACTGGGTGATGAAGAACGGCAAGAAGCGCCGGGTGCGCAGCAAGGTGAACTGTGAGGGGTGACTCATCTTCCATGTGTCCCTGATGTTAGGTAGCGAGTGGCCTGGATTCTTATTGGATTATCAAAAGCCGATCCAGGCCACACATTACCTAATCCTGACCGGTTATTTCTTCAATCCGGCAATGCAAGGCGAGACAAACAGCTCGCCACGCCAGGCGCCCAGCACTGTGCGCTTGCCGACGATCAGCCACATCACGGCCAGCAACGCCACCAGCACACAGCCGAACACACTGAAAAACGTCAGGCTCAAGGTACTGGCCAGCTTCAACGTCGCCAGAGAATAGACGCCCAACGGGAAGGTGAAACCCCACCAGCCGAGGTTGAATGGAATGCCGGCACGCAGGTAACGCACAGTGATCAGCAGCGCCATCAGCATCCACCACAGGCCGAAGCCCCACAGGGTGATGCCGGCCACCAGACCCAATCCTGCAGCAATCTCACCGATGCCCGGCAACCCGTTGGCCGCGAAAATCAGCGGTGCATCGCCGCCCAGTACCAGCATGCCCAAGGCACCGGTGCCGATCGGGCCAAGGGCCAGCCAGCTAGAGGCGGCCATGTTTTCGTGGGGCAGTTTATGCAGGGCCATGCGCAACAACAGGATGGTCAGGATGCTGAAGGCCACCGGCAGGGAAAAGGCCCAGAGCACGTAGCTGGTCACCAGCACCACCAGTTGCGAATGAGCGTCGGCCAGATGCGGTGCCAACAGGCCACCGCTGGCGGCCGCCACCTCTGCCGCGACCACCGGCAACAACCAGACCGCTGTCATCTGGTCGATGCTGTGCTCCTGACGGGTGAACATCATGTAGGGAATCAGCACGCCGCAAGCCAGCGACATCGCCACATCCAGCCACCACAGCACCTCGGCGAGGTGAATCACGCCTTCACCCCAGCGTGGCAAGCCGAACACCAGGAAGCCGTTGATGATGGTCGCCAGGCCCATCGGGATGGTGCCGAAAAACATCGAGACCGTGGAGTGGCCGAAGATCCGTCGTGCTTCGTCGAAAAACAGCAGCCAACGCGCCGTGTACATCGCCGTAAACAGCAGAAACAGCGCGATGTTGAACAACCAGAGGGCTTCGGCGAAGGCGTGCAAGGCGGGTATGGCGACCGGCAATTGCGCCAGCGCCAACGCCAGCACGCCGGTACCCATGGTGGCCGCGAACCAGTTAGGGGTGAACTGGCGGATCACTTCGCGGGGATGCTGCAAGTGACTGAAAGGTTTGATTCCGGGCTTGATGCTATTGGCGCATGTCATGGCGTACTCCTGTCCTCTCGTGAGGTAGAGCCCATGTTAGATCCGAATAGAATATCTATATAACGGGTAATTTCTCTATATCTTATCTACTTTATAGATATTCAATCAGGCATGCCCGTGTCGCAATGTCATGGATTGGCCTCACACGCCCTGCCTGAACGCGGGCGTATCAAACCTGCCAAAGCGCCAAGGGCCAGAACAATCAACACCGCACCATACCCATCGGTGGTCGCTACCAGGCCGAGGGTCCGGCTCAGGTTCCCGGCCAGCAGCGATGGCAGGCAAAAGGCGAGATAGCTGAGCGCGTAATACGCCGACACCAGCCCGGCACGTTCATGGGGCAAGGCCAGCGGCACCAGGCTACGCAAGGTGCCGAGAAAACCGGAACCGAAACCACATCCTGCGACCAGTGTGCCAAGGAAGAACAGCGGCAGGCTGGCACTGTGCACCCCCAGCAAAATCAGCACGACACCCGTTGGCATCATGCTGGCACCCAATAACAACGCCTTGCCGGCGGGTCGGTTGCGCATGCTGTAGATCATCAGCGCGCCGGTCAGCGTCAAGGCGGCCACGGTCGCGCCGCCAATCATGTTCGAGGTCGAGCCCGTGGCGGTGCGCACCAACGAAGGCGCCAGGGATGCGTAGAAACCGCCGAGGGCCCACAGGGCAGTATTGAGCGGCAGTACTCGCCACAAAGTGGAGCGCGCTTGCAGTGGCACATGCAGAGTCGGTCGCAATGACGCCCAAACCCCGGCCTGCCGCGAGACGCTTTCCGGCAAGCGCCAGACATAAAACGCCTGCATCACGAACAACGCCAGCAGCAGCCAGAAAGTCAGATGCAACGGAGCCGGGGCGTACTCGGCCAACGCACCGCAGCCCAGCCCACCTATAGCCATGCCGGTCAACGGTGCAACGCTATTGACCAGCGGCCCCCGCTCGCGGTCGGTATCCAGTAGTGTTGCGCCCAGCACGGCGGTAGCCATCCCGGTGGCAAAACCTTGCAGAATTCGGGCACTGATCAGCCAGGTGGCGCTGTCGGCGTGAATGAACAGCAGCATCGCCAGAATGTTCAGAATCACCGCAGTAAAAATCACCGGCTTGCGCCCCAGGTAATCCGACAGCGAGCCGACCGTCAGCAACGCCGCCAACAGGCTGAGGGCGTACACGCCAAAGATCAGGGTCAGCGTCGCGGCAGAAAACTGCATCTGCTCCTGGTACAGGTGATACAGCGGCGTCGGCGCAGTGGAGGCCGCCAGAAAACTGAGCAAGGTCACTGCCAGAAACCACAGGCTGGAACGATTTGAACGAGAACCGGGCATGGACACACTCCGCAAAAGCTAATTTTTTGCTTTTGCGGAGTGTGCTACTGGATCCCTCTTAAAGCAAATTCTTTGTGTTAAGGTCCCAGGCATGGCTTTCAGGACCGAGTGCCTGCAACGGGACCCGACGCGATACAGGAAACACAGGATGACAGCTCCCACATTACGCCCCGGCGGCCGCAGCGCACGGGTACAAGAGTCGATTCATTCGGCCGTGCGCCAACTCCTGCAGGAACAGGACCGCGCAAGCGTGACCGTCCCGCAAATAGCTGCGCGCGCAGGCGTCACGCCGTCAACCATCTATCGGCGCTGGGGCGATGTGTCGGCGCTGCTGGCCGACGTCGCCCTCGCCCGCATGCAGCCTGACAACGAACCGGCCAATACCGGCAGCCTTCACGGTGATGTGCGGGCCTGGGCGGAACAGTACCTGGACGAGATGAGCTCCGAACCCGGCCGTAACATGCTGTGCGACGTGCAGGCGGCGCTGAAGCCGAGTTACTGCGCAACGATCATTGGCGGGCAACTGCAGACGATTCTGGATCGCTATCCGGATGCGCCCAAGCCCAGTGTCGATCGGCTGATCAATCTGATCGCCGCGCCGACGGTGTTTCGCATCCTGTTTTCCGAGGCGCCATTGGAACTTGAAGAACTGCATCGCTTGATCGAAATTGCGTTGATTCCGTAATACCGCCATTCGCGAGCAAGCCCGCTCCCACATTTGCCCTGCGTTCACCGCCTCTGTGGGAGCGGGCTTGCTCGCGAAGGGGCCAGTCCAGACATCGCAAATCCCCCTGCGACACCCCGCCACGCCACGACCTTGGTCGACACTGACTAACGCTGGCGGTCGTGCGAGACTGTCTGTCCGGGCGCAGGCCCGGGAGTCTTTTGTCTGGAGTCCCCATGTCGCTGTCCACCGGGCTGATTGCCGCCGTCGCCCTGGCCTATATGGCCATCATGTTCGCCATCGCCTTCTATGGCGACCGTCGCAGCGCGCCCTTGCCGCCGCGTGTGCGTGCCTGGGTGTACAGCCTGTCGCTGGCGGTCTATTGCACCAGCTGGACGTTCTTCGGCGCCGTGGGCCAGGCCGCCGAACAGCTCTGGTCGTTCCTGCCGATTTACCTCGGGCCGATCCTGTTGCTGATCGGTGCGCCGTGGGTCCTGCAAAAAATGGTGATGATCAGCAAACAGGAGAACATCACCTCGATCGCCGACTTCATCGCTGCACGCTATGGCAAATCCCAGCCATTGGCGGTGGTGGTGGCGCTGATTTGCCTGGTCGGCGTGCTGCCCTACATCGCGCTGCAGCTCAAGGGCATTGTGCTCGGCGTGAACCTGCTGATCGGCGCCGGAGCCGACGCCATGGGCACCCGTGCCCAGGACACCGCACTGATCGTGTCGCTGGTGCTGGCGCTGTTCACCATCGTCTTCGGTACCCGCAACCTCGACGCCACGGAGCACCACCGCGGCATGGTGCTGGCGATTGCCTTCGAGTCGCTGGTCAAGCTGTTCGCGTTTCTCGCCGTCGGCGCGTTCGTGACCTACGGCCTGTACGACGG
Organism: Pseudomonas sp. Pseusp3; assembly: GCF_047304225.1. Lineage (NCBI taxonomy): Bacteria > Pseudomonadati > Pseudomonadota > Gammaproteobacteria > Pseudomonadales > Pseudomonadaceae > Pseudomonas > Pseudomonas sp. Pseusp3. The sequence continues at coordinate 8,826 of NZ_JBGLYV010000034.1, forward strand.
TTTCGACGACCTGTTCGACCAGGCCATGCTTGCGCCGCGGCTTGAGCAGTACTGGAAGGAAACCATCAACTGGCCGTCGATGGTGGTGCAGACCGGCGTGGCGATGATGGCGATCATTTGCTTGCCACGGCAGTTCCACGTGACTGTTGTGGAAAACATCGACCCCCAGGATCTGCGCCTTGCCAAGTGGGTGTTTCCGGCCTACCTCGCCCTCGCTGCCTTGTTTGTCGTGCCAATCGCCCTGGCCGGCCAGATGATGCTGCCCAGTTCAGTGCTGCCGGACTCGTTCGTCATCAGCCTGCCCCTGGCCCAGGCACATCCGGCGCTGGCCCTGCTGGCGTTTATCGGTGGCGCATCGGCGGCCACCGGCATGGTGATCGTGGCCAGCGTGGCGCTGTCGACCATGGTCTCCAACGACATGCTGTTGCCCTGGCTGCTGCGTCGCAACAACGCCGAGCGCCCGTTCGAAGTGTTCCGCCAGTGGATGTTGTCGGTGCGCCGCGTCAGCATTGTGGTCATTCTGCTGCTGGCCTACGTCAGTTACCGCCTGCTGGGCTCGACCGCCAGCCTGGCGACCATTGGCCAGATTGCCTTCGCGGCCGTGACCCAACTGGCCCCCGCCATGCTCGGTGCGCTGTACTGGAAACAGGCCAACCGCCGCGGCGTTTTCGCTGGCCTCGCCGCGGGCACGTTCCTGTGGTTCTACACCTTGATCCTGCCGATTGCCGCCCTCAGCCTCGGCCTGTCCCTGAGCACATTCCCGGGACTGGCCTGGTTGCACAGCAATCCACTGAACCTGCCGATCACCCCGCTGACCCAAGGCGTGGTGCTGTCACTCGCAGGCAACTTCACGCTGTTCGCCTGGGTTTCGGTGCTATCGCGCACCCGGGTTTCCGAGCACTGGCAAGCAGGCCGCTTCATCGGCCAGGAAATCAGTGCCCGCCCCAGCGCACGCTCGATGCTGGCGGTGCAGATCGACGACCTGCTGCAACTGGCGGCGCGCTTCGTCGGTGAAGAGCGCGCCCGTCAAAGCTTCATCCGCTTTGCCTATCGCCAGGGCAAAGGCTTCAACCCGAACCAGAACGCCGACAGTGAATGGATCGCCCATACCGAACGCCTGTTGGCCGGTGTACTCGGTGCCTCTTCGACCCGCGCGGTGGTAAAAGCCGCCATTGAAGGTCGGGAGATGCAACTGGAGGACGTCGTGCGCATCGCCGACGAAGCCTCGGAGGTGCTGCAATTCAATCGCGCCTTGCTGCAGGGCGCCATCGAGAACATTACCCAGGGCATCAGCGTGGTCGACCAGTCGCTGAAACTGGTGGCCTGGAACCGTCGATACCTGGAGCTGTTCAACTATCCGGACGGCTTGATCAGTGTCGGCCGGCCCATTGCCGACATCATTCGCCACAATGCCGAACGCGGTCTGTGCGGTGCCGGCGAAGCCGAGGTTCACGTCGCGCGTCGCCTGCACTGGATGCGTCAGGGCCGCGCGCATACGTCCGAACGACTGTTCCCCAATGGCCGGGTGATCGAGCTGATCGGCAACCCGATGCCGGGTGGTGGCTTCGTCATGAGTTTCACCGACATCACCGCGTTCCGCGAAGCCGAGCAGGCGCTGACCGAGGCCAACGAAGGCCTGGAGCAACGGGTGACCGAACGGACCCACGAATTGTCGCAGCTCAACGTTGCCCTGACCGAAGCCAAGGGCAACGCCGAGGCGGCCAACCAGTCGAAGACCCGTTTCCTCGCGGCGGTCAGCCATGACCTGATGCAACCGCTGAACGCGGCGCGGCTGTTCTCCGCCGCCCTCTCCCATCAGGACGACGGTTTGTCCGGCGAAGCGCAGAAACTGGTCGAGCACCTGGACAGCTCGCTGCGTTCGGCCGAGGACTTGATCAGCGACCTGCTGGACATTTCCCGCCTTGAGAACGGCAAGATCAATCCGAATCGCCAGCCATTTGTACTGAACGAACTGTTCGACACCCTCGGTACCGAATTCAAGGCACTGGCGCGAGAACAAAAACTGGAGTTCCGGGTTCGCGGCAGCGCGCTGCGGGTCGACAGCGACATCAAACTGCTGCGGCGGATCCTGCAGAACTTCCTGACCAACGCTTTCCGCTACGGCAAGGGGCCGGTGCTGCTGGGGGTTCGTCGGCGCAAAGAACAACTGTGCCTGGAAGTCTGGGACCGTGGGCCAGGTATTCCGGAAGATAAACAGCAGGTGATTTTCGAAGAGTTCAAGCGCCTCGACAGCCACCAGACACGGGCCGAAAAAGGCCTCGGCCTGGGGCTGGCGATTGCCGACGGGCTATGTCGCGTGCTCGGTCATACCCTGCGCGTTCGCTCCTGGCCGGGACGCGGTAGCGTGTTCAGCGTCAGCGTGCCGCTGGCCAGGGCGCAAACCGCAGCGCCGGTCAAAGTCGCCGAGCTCAATGGCAAATTGCTCAATGGCGCGCAGGTGCTGTGTATCGACAACGAGGACAGCATCCTGATCGGCATGAACAGCCTGCTCAGCCGCTGGGGTTGCCAGGTCTGGACCGCGCGTAATCGCGAAGAGTGCGCATCGCTGCTGGCCGAAGGCGTGCGCCCGCAATTGGCGCTGGTGGATTACCACCTCGATCATGGCGAGACCGGAACCGACTTGATGGCCTGGTTGCGCACCCAGATGGGCGAGCCGGTTCCCGGGGTGGTGATCAGCGCCGATGGCCGGCCGGAGACGGTTGATCAGGTGCATGCCGCGGGGCTGGACTATTTGGCCAAACCGGTGAAGCCGGCAGCGTTGCGTGCGTTGTTGAGCCGGTATTTGCCGTTGTAGGGTTTGAGTGACGTGGTGATGTCGGAGTGTCAGGCGACAGAGATGTTGAATGTGCCGGCCTCTTCGCGAGCAAGCCCGCTCCCACAGGAGGCAGCGGCGTTCCGACGCAGCCTTGGGCTGGAAGTTACTCAGGCAGCTCTACCAACCCATCGACATCCGTCATCGCCCGCTCCAGCAAGTCCGCCGGCAGGCTCTTGCTCGCCCGTGCGCCCAGCAGTTTGAGTTGTTCACTGCGGCTGACCAGGTTGCCTCGTCCCTCTGTCAGCTTGTTGCGTGCCGAACTGTAGGCCTTGTCCAGTTGCTGCAAGCGATTGCCGACCTCGTCCAGATCCTGAATGAACAGCACGAACTTGTCGTACAGCCACCCGGCCCGCTCGGCGATTTCCCGGGCATTCTGGCTCTGGCGCTCCTGTTTCCACAGGCTGTCGATGACGCGCAGGGTCGCCAGCAACGTGGTGGGGCTGACGATCACGATGTTGCGGTCGAATGCCTCCTGAAACAGCGTCGGCTCGGCCTGCAACGCGGCAGAAAACGCCGCCTCGATCGGCACGAAGAGCAACACGAAATCCAGGCTGTGCAAGCCATCGAGGCGCTTGTAATCCTTGCCGGCCAGGCCCTTGACGTGATTTCGCAACGACAGCACGTGTTGCTTGATGGCGATCTGGCCGATAGCCTCGTCCTCAGCCGCCACGTATTGCTGATAGGCCGTCAGGCTGACCTTGGAGTCGACCACCACCTGCTTGTCGCCCGGCAGATAAATGATCACGTCCGGCTGGAAGCGCTCGCCGTCCGGCCCCTTGAGATTGACCTGAGTCTGGTACTCGCGGCCCTTCTCCAGCCCCGCATGTTCGAGCACGCGCTCAAGGATCAGTTCACCCCAATTGCCCTGGGTCTTCTGTCCTTTCAAGGCGCGGGTCAGGTTGGTGGCTTCATCGCTCAAGCGCAAATTCAGCTGCTGCAGACGCTCCAGCTCCCTGGCCAGGGAGAAACGCTCACGAGCCTCGTTCTGATAGCTTTCCTCGACACGTTTCTCGAAGGACTGGATGCGCTCCTTGAGTGGATCGAGCAACTGCCCCAGGCGCTGCTGGCTGGTTTCGGCAAAACGCTGCTCGCGCTCATCGAAAATTTTCCCCGCCAGCTCGGCAAACTGCGCGCGCAACTCGTCCCGTGAACCTTGCAAGTCGTTGAGGCGTTGCTGATGACTGTCCTGTTGCTCGCGCAATTCGGCGTTGAGCGAGGCGGCCTGGGCATCCAGGCGGCGCAATTCGGCTTCTTTGCCGGCGCGCTCGATGTTCCACGCATGGGCGGCGTCCCGGGCGTCGTCGCGCTCGATCTGCAGCAGTTCGACTTCACGACGCAGCGCAGCCAGATCAGCCTGCTTGGCGGCATTGGCCTGGGTCAGATCGCCGACTTCATCGCGGCTGGATTCAAGTTGTGCATTCAATCCGTCCTGCGCCAGTTGCGCCATGGCCAGACGTTCTTGCAGCAGCGCAACGTCAGCCAGCGTGGTACTGGCCCGACGCTGAAGTTGCCAGGCCAATACCAGCAACGGCAACCCAGCCGCTGCCAGACCCAGCAATATGCTGGTCAAGTCCATTGCCATAGCCACTCCTGCCATTCGGATAAAGCCTGAAGGTTAACCAAGGCGCCTGATCTTGGACAGCTCAGTCTTCGATCAACCCCAGTTCCTGTTGAGCGCGGCGATCGCCTGCCCGAGCGGCCTGACGCAGCAGGTCCTGACCGATCCGGCGGTCCCGGGCGTTCCCGCATTCCCGGCACATCAACTGGCCAAGGCGACTTTGCGCAGCCACCACGCCTTCACGGGCCGGCTGCTTGAGCAGACGTCCGGCGATGTGTTTGACGTTACGGTTTTCGCCCAGATGCGGACTGTCCAACAGCCACTCTGCCACGCGCATGGAAAAGCGCTTGGTAGGGGCAACAGAGGGTGATGTGGAGGAAGAGGAAACAGGGGCTGAGCGAAACTTCATAAAGCACTGTGGGGCAGATCGGAAGGCGCGCAACTTTACTCTCTTTTTCTTACAGGTAAAGCTGAAAATATCCCGGCACGCCCGTCCTAGAGCAAGCGCTCGGGACAATCCACAGAAGCTGTGGATAACTCAGTGGACAACCGCCCTTGAACCCGCTCAAAGCCCTGTGGAATGGGGCTCGCAGTCAAACTGACGATTTTTTCACCAGTAAAAAAAAGCGATGTTTTTCATTGACTTAAATTTTGGTTACAGGCAGCTATCGTGCTTGAACATGAGATGACAGCGGGGTGACAGGCTGCGCAACTAATGTGCACAAGTGCCTTTGCGACGGTTATATCGATGCACTTTTTCGGCGCATTTTTTTTCAAGCCTGGGGATAAACCCTGGCAAACCCGGAATTTAGACCGCTGTGCAGCTACAAACCTCGATGACCGGTGGTCGGATTTTGTCCTGAAACAGGGCGCATCAATCGCAGGCAGCGCAGCTTTTTGCTCACCTCTACAGGGCAAAACAGCCAGATCAGGCACCTGCCGGGAAATTCTTTTTGCTAGCACACTTCCCTTAACCAGTTCAATCCGTTAGTATCCGCGGCGTTAGTACCAAGCTGAAAGTCAATTCTGGTCGAACAAATCCCCCCGGTCAGCCTTCCCGACGGAAGCCTCTACCGAACAAGCGGGATCGACCACCTCGATGGTTTCCAGGTAAATCTTGCGCAAACACAACCTTTGAATCGAAAGCAAAGGCTGTTGTCCCGCCTGCTTACTCTGCTCGAACCAACCTGCAAATTGATCAGGATCTTCACCCCGGGCCCAGAACCTTTGCCCTTGATGTGTTGCCTGCCCTCCTAAGTACCTACCTGCCAGCCCAAGCGCGCCAACTTATAAGCGCTTCAAACTGGCTGCTTTGTTCCAGTCGGGTTCTTCGTTCGGTCAATGGTGATCGACGTTACTGGAACGTTTTAACGTTGCACGGTTCTTATCCGTGTCATTTGTAGGAACACCCAATAATGTCTACTCAAATCCAGACTCAGGATGCCATTCGCACCCTAACCAACGCTTTTGCACCAATGAACTGCCTGATCATGGCTGCCCGCAAAGGCTGCTTCAGCTTCACCCTGGTCAACGAACACGGCATCGCTCGTCACAGCGAACGCCTGTACCCCGATCAATACTCCAGCGCCGAGCCGCTGCAGGCCGTGATCGAGCGTACCCGTCAGGCACTGGTTGCCTGAAACGCCAGAAAGGCTGAAAACCCCGAAAGCCCTGCCCGAAAAGCGGGGCTTTTTATTGCCCGATGTTTCCCTCCCCTCGAACCACGACTAAGCACAATCCGGTATAACGGTTATAACTGCTCGCTGGAAATATTTTAAAAACAGGCCTTTACGGCGCGAATATGACACTACACTTCAACTCAAGCGGCTTGACCCGCTTGCGGCGAGCCTGAGCCGATTCACAGCTGCCAAGCCCCCCTTTCAGGTATCGCCGTCCAATTCAGGTTTCGAGGGTTTTATGGGTATCGCTGCCAGCGAACTGTGCCGCTATGTGATTCGTCCGACATTGATCTATCTCGGACAACATAGCGCTACTGCCGAATCCCTGCTGCTGGGCATTGCCGCCAGCCAGTCCGCCCTTGGTTCCGCTCTGCATGACCGCCGTGGGCACGGCCTGTACCGCATCGCCGAGCCCCGCCACCAAGCCCTTTGGGACCATTATCTGGCCCTTGATCCGGAACGTGCGAGCCTGGTCCGCGGCCTGGCCAGCCAGCATGCGTTTCTGAGTGGCCCGCACCTCGAGTTGACCGTCAACCTGCGATACGCCACAGCCATCGCCTGGCTGCTGGTGGAAGAACAGAATACCCCCCTCCCCGCCCCGGATGATTTGTTGGGTATGGCCAGAATCTGGCGCCAGACATTTCAGCCCCAGGGGCGCCTGCGTGATTTCACCTGCGCCTGGCAAACCTGTGTTTCACCCCTGAATCAGGTAGCCTGCTGACACCTCTGGATCCAAAGTTCGCGCATCACGCCGCGATTCTGGTCGGATTGTCCTACAAAACCGCTCTAAATCAAGGCATACAGCCTATGGCGCCGGGACGAAAATGTTGGTAATTTTCGCCCCGGTGATCACCAGGAGTTCTAATAATGAAAAAAGTAATGCTCAAAACCAGCATCAGTCTCGCCGTTGCCATGGCATCCGCCCAGATTTTCGCAAGTGGCTTTGCCCTCAACGAACAAAGCATCAGCGGGATGGGTACAGGTTTTGCCGGGCGATCTTCCTCTGCCGACGACGCATCCACTATTTTTGGCAACCCTGCCGGCATGTCTCGCCTCAAACGTGAACAAGTGACCGGCGGTGTTGCATTTATCGACGCGCACACCGACATCAGTGATGCCAGCTCCCGTCCAAACGGCGGCACCAACAAGGGTGACATGGTCCCCTTCATGGGCGTGCCGATGGGCTATTACGTCAAGCCAATAGATGACCAGTGGGCGTTTGGTGTGGGCGTGTACGCACCATTCGGTCTGGTAACCGATTATGAAAACGGCTTTGCCGGTCGTTACTTCGGCAGCAAGAGCGAAGTCAAGATCGTCACCCTGCAACCGACTGTCAGCTACGCCTTCAACGACAAGGTTTCCATCGGTTTTGGCCCGACCATCAACCGCATTGACGGCACCCTGGAGTCGAACCTGTCGATCACCCAGGCCGCGCCAGACGGCAAGGTCAAGATCACAGGTGACGACACCGCGCTGGGCTACAACATCGGCGTGCTGGTTCAAGCCACCGACAGCACTCGCGTCGGCATGACCTACCACTCGAAAGTGAAGTACAAGCTCGAGGGCAGCACCAAGGTCAACTACAACGTGCTGAGCCTGATCGGCCAGAACCCGAACCAGAAGTTCGACGCTTCGCTGGATGTGACCACCCCTGAATCGGTGGACCTCTCGGTCACTCACCAGCTCGACGACAAATGGACTCTGTACGCAGGCAGCACCTGGACCCGCTGGAGCCGCCTGAAGGACATCACCGTTGAAAACACGGGTGTTCCGGCTGTTCTGAACGGCCAGTTCGGCACCATCACCGAAGAACAGAACTGGCACGACACCTGGGCTCACGCCATCGGCGCGTCCTACCAGCTGAACAAGCAATGGGTACTGCGTACCGGTCTGTCTGTCGACCAGGCACCGACCAACAACGTAGACCGTTCCCCACGCATCCCGACTGGCGATCGCAAGATTTTCAGCGTGGGCGCCGGCTGGAGCCCGACCGACGACCTGACCATCGACCTGGCGTATTCGTACCTGCGCGAAGAGTCGGTCAAGGTCAACAACAGCAACAACCGTGGCCAGAGCTACAACGCCAAGTATGAAAACTACGCGAACGGTTTCGGCCTCGGTGCGACCTACCGCTTCTGATGATTCCCGGCGAGCCTGAACCGCTCGCCATCGGAATCAAAAAAGCCCCGCTCTCCTCACGGAGGCGGGGCTTTTCATTTGTAGGGGCGAGCTTGCTCGCGATGGACGCGAACGATGACGCGTGCTGACTGGATGAAGGAGGCGCCTTGAGATTTTCGCGAGCAAGCTCGCTCCTACAGGTCAGGGGGTCGCAACCCGCGGTGGCGAAGCCAGGGCTTTCTCCACCGCGGCAATGAACTCGGGATCATCCGGCTTGGTCAGGCTGGAGAAACTGGCGATCACCTTGCCTTGGCGATCCACCACATACTTGTAGAAATTCCACTTCGGCGCGCTGGTTTGACTGGCGAGGACTTTGAACAAGTGCGTCGCATCGTCGCCACGAACCTTTTGCGGTTCGGTCATGGTGAAGGTCACGCCATAGTTGACGTAGCAGACCTTGGCAGTCTCGGCGCCATCCTTCGACTCCTGCTTGAAGTCATTGGACGGAACGCCAATTACCTCAAGTCCCTGCCCCTTGAAGCGCTGGTTCAGCGCCTCAAGGCCTTTGAACTGCGGAGCAAAGCCACAGAAGCTTGCGGTATTGACCACAACCAACGGTTTACCGGCGAAGCGCTGGCACAAATCGATGGATTCCTTGGCACGCAGCTTGGGCAACGAGCCCTGCAACAGATCCGGGCAATCCGCCGCGTGAACCCACCCGGAAAAAGCGACCAGTAACGCGGGAACTGCCAGCCAGCGCATCAGCATCTCGGGACACCCTTGGGAATTCGTCTGGATTCGACGTTACTCGCCCCGCCATCGCGCTAGCAAGTCCCCATGCCCAACTGCATCAGCGCCAGCCCGCCCTGATGCCAGCCCCACCACACCACGGCGAGCAGCAACGCGCAGACGGCAAGAATCGTGATCCGTGGCCAAAGGCTGTTCATGTCGCACTCATTTGTGTTTGCAGGCGCGCCACCGGCCGTTCACGCACCGGCCAGTTCAGGGCGGCGGCCAACAGGCTCAAGAGAATCGCGACCTGCCAGATCAAGTCATAGCTGCCGGTACGGTCGTACACCACGCCACCCAACCAGCCGCCCAGGAACGAACCGAGCTGGTGAAACAGGAAAACAATCCCACCCAGCATGGACAGGTTTCGCACACCAAACAAGGTCGCCACCGTACCGTTGGTCAACGGCACCGTCGACAGCCACAGGAAGCCCATGGCCATGCCGAACAGGTAGGCCGACATGGTGGTCACCGGCGCCCACAGGAACAACGCAATCACCACTGCCCGCAGCAAGTACAAACCGGTGAGCAAACGCGGCTTGGACATCCGCCCGCCGAGCCATCCAGCGGTGTAGGTACCGAAGATGTTGAACAGGCCGATCAGCGCCAGCACCGTGGTGCCGACCGTCGCCGGGAGATGCTGATCCACCAGATAGGCCGGCAAGTGCACTCCGATGAACACCACCTGGAATCCGCACACGAAAAAGCCGAACGCCAGCAGCCAGAATCCGGAGTGAGAGCAGGCTTCGCGCAGTGCTTCGCCAAGGGTCTGTTCGTGACCCAGGACTGGCAGCGGCTTGTCCTTGAGCATGCTCACCAACGGTACGATCAGCGCCACCAGCAAGCCCAGCGCCAACAGCGCCGCGGACCAGCCAAGCCAGCCGATCAAACCGAGTGTGCCGGGCAACATCGCGAACTGGCCGAACGAACCGGCAGCACTGGCGATGCCCATGCCCATGCTGCGTTTTTCCGGCGGCACTGCGCGACCGACCACACCCAGGATCACCGAGAACGACGTACCGGACAGTCCGATGCCGATCAACAGGCCGGCGCTCAGCGACAAGGTCACCGCGGAATCGGAGAGCCCCATGCAAATCAGCCCGGCCGCGTACAGCACGCCACCGATCAGCACCACTTTCGCCGCGCCGAAGCGGTCGGCCAATGCACCGGTGAATGGCTGAGCGAGGCCCCAGATCAGGTTCTGCAAGGCGATGGCGAAGGCAAACACTTCACGGCCCCAGCCGAACTCGGCGCTCATCGGCGCCAGAAACAGCCCGAAGCCATGTCGAACCCCCAGAGACAACGCAAGGATCAGCGCACTCCCCAACAGAACCCAGCCGCAAGTACGCCACATCGATGTCATTGTTATTCTCCAATAGCGGGTATATACCCGCTTAAGATCGGAAAAACCGGCATCACGCCAGTTCGTCCAGCAGCTTCAATAAGGTTTCGCGCTTCTCGGCTCCCAGGCGATCGATCAAACGCTGCTGTGCGGCTTCCCAGGCCGGCAAGGCAGCCTTGAGACGCTCTGCCCCGGCCTCGGTCAGCAGGACGATGCGATTGCGCATGTCCTCGCCCTCGACCAGCGTCACCAGGCCGTCCCCCTCCAGCACCCGCAAATTGCGCCCCAGGGTGCTGCGATCCAGACCCATGGCCTCGGCCAGGACCGAGATGCTCGGCTGATCCAGACGCTGCAGATTGCACAGCAAAGAATACTGCGCAACGTTGATCCCGAAGCCGTCGAGAGCGCCGTCATAATGCCTGCTGACGCCACGGGCGGCGCGACGCAGGTTGATGCATAAACATTGGGAATCGAGCATGGTGCGTGTATATACCCGCGAGTCGTTTAAATCAAGTTACAGAACCGGAGTAACAGTCAGAACAGCGCCAAGCCTACCAGCACTGCAACTTCCAGCAACTCCAGCATTGCCCCTGCTGTGTCCCCCGTCGTGCCACCCAGGCGCCGCAACATCACCTGGCGCAGCCAGACAAACCCCACTACTGCCAGCACCAGCGCCAGCACACCACTGACGCCGGCGATCACCACACAGGCCAGCGCGCTGACCGCCAACACCTGCCTGCCCGCCGAACGCGGAAGATGATCGGCCAGCGCCTGACCCAGGCCACCGGCGCGCACGTACGGTGTGGTCAGGAACAGGCCGAGCAATGCGCTGCGCCCTATCAACGGCACGATGATCAAGGCGAGCGAATGCGGTTGCTCGATCAACGCCAGCAGCGCGCTGAATTTAAGCAACAACACCAGCACCAGCGTCACCACGGCGATCGGACCGCTGCGCGGGTCTTTCATGATAGTCAGCGTACGCTCACGATCGCCAAAGCCGCCGAGCCAGGCATCGGCGCTGTCCGCCAGGCCATCCAGATGCAACCCGCCACTGAGCAAGACCCAAACGCTCAGCAGCAACGCCCCATGCAACAACGTCGGCGTGCCGAGCAACAGCCAGTTCACTGCCCACAGAATCGCGCCAAAGAGCAATCCCACCAGCGGATAAAACAGCAGCGACCGCCCCAGTTCCCGAGGCTCGGGCATGCCGGGAAGGCGAATCGGCAGGCTGCCGAGAAATTGCAGGGCGATCCAGAACGGCAGCATGGTCAGAGCACTTCCTTCAACAAGCCAGCGGATTCCAGCGTCAGCGAAAACACCGCGCCATGGCCGACCTCGACGTTGAGCAGTTGTTCTCGCGGCAGCCCGCGAGCCTGTGCCAGCAACAGTCGCATCACTCCGCCGTGGCTGATCAGCAAAATGCGCTCACCGGGAAAGCTCGCATACAACCGCTCCAGCGCAGCCAGCACCCGTGCCGAAAAGTCTGCGACCGGTTCACCCTGAGGCGGTGTGAACGAATAGGGGTCGGCCCAGAACAAGCCCAGCGCCTGTGCGTCGGTTTCCATCAACGCCACCGCGCTCTGCCCTTCCCAGGCGCCGAAATGCAACTCTTGCAGGTCGTTGTCCAGTTGCACCGGCACAGCCAATTGCGCACCGAGCTCCTCGGCGAACCGCGCACAACGCTGCAACGGCGAACTGACCAGCCGATCCCATGGGCCTCGGCCGACCACGGCGGCGCGCATCTGCGCCCAGCCCGTGTCGGTCAACGCATCATCGATGCTGCCACGCAGCCCGCCGCCGAGTTCGGTTTCACCGTGGCGCAACAGATCCAGGTGCAAGGTCATGCCGGACGATCTGCCACGGCGGCCTCGGCGAAGGTCGCCATTTGCCCGTGCAGGTCGCAAGCCAGACGCAGCAGCGGCACGGCCAATGCCGCACCACTGCCTTCGCCAAGCCGCAGGCCAAGATCGAGCAACGGTTGCGCATTCAGGGTTTCCAGCACATGACGATGGCCCGGCTCGGCGCCACGATGACCGAACAACAGCCACTGACGGCATTCAGGATTCAAGCGCACCGCAACCAGAGCCGCGACACTGCAGATGAAACCGTCCACCAGCGCCGCGACACCCTCCTGGGCACAGGCGAGATAGGCACCGACCAGCGCGGCGATCTCGAAACCGCCGAGGTTGAACAGGGTTTGCAAGGCATCGTCACGCTGCACGCCATGCAATGCCAAGGCACGCTCGATCACTTGGGCCTTGTGGCTGACCCCTTCGGCGTTGAGCCCGGTACCGGGTCCGGTCAGATGGCCCACCGGGCAATCGAGCAAGGCACACGCCAGGGCGCTGGCGGCGGTGGTGTTACCGATGCCCATTTCGCCACCGATAAACAGCTGCGCACCGCTGGCCATTGCTCGCTGCACGCTGTCACGGCCGGCCTGCAAGGCGAGTTGCCCCTGCGCCCCGGTCATGGCCGCCCCCTGGACAAAGTTCGCCGTGCCCGGGCCGATGTTCAGGTGGCGTACACCCGACAGGTTCAGCGACGGCGTTATCGTGCCCAGGTCCACCACCTCAAGGGAAGCGCCCAGTTGCCGCGCCAGTACGCTGATCGCCGCACCGCCGTTGACGAAATTGTGCAGCATCTGCCCGGTGACTTCCTGGGGAAACGCCGACACGCCCTCGGCGACGACGCCATGGTCGCCGGCAAAAATCGCGATCCATACGTGCTCCAGGCTCGGCTTGACCCGCCCCTGCAAACCCGCCAGTTGCACCGCCACCGATTCCAGCTGACCGAGTGAGCCGGCCGGCTTGGTCAGCTGCTGTTGCCGCGCCAGTGCCTGTTCGACCACTTGGGTATCGACCGGCTTGCTCGGGTTCAGCCACCAGGATTGAGTCATAACGCAGTTCCTTTCAGAGTCAGGGGCAGGCCGGCGACGGTCAGGACGACACGCTGACAGCGCTCAGCCAGAGCTTGATGCAGCCAACCGGCCTCATCGACATAACGGCGAGTCAATTCGCCCAGCGGCACGACACCCATTCCGGTCTCGTTGCTGACAAAAATGATTTCACCCGGCAGCGACGCCAGGCAGTCCAGCAGGGCATCACGCTCGGCTGTCAGGCGCTCGGCATCGTCGAGCATCAGCAGGTTGGTCAGCCACAGGGTCAGGCAATCCACCAGCAGGCAACTGTCGGTACGGGCGGATTCGCGCAGCACCCGAGCCAGTTCCACGGGCTCTTCGATCAATGCCCATTCGACAGGACGACGGGCGCGGTGATGGGCCACACGCTCGCTCATTTCTCCATCCAGCGGCTGGCTGGTGGCGATGTAGGTCACGGCCAGAGCGCTGTCGGTGGCGAGTTTTTCAGCCAGGCGACTCTTGCCGGAGCGGGCGCCGCCGAGGATCAGTTGCAGCATGGTTACATCCTTTCAAATGAGCGGTGTGGCCACTTCAGTCTTCGCGAGCAAGCCCGCTCCCACATTTAGAACGCGGTCAACCGTGGGAGCGGGCTTGCTCGCGAAGAGGCCAGAGCTTCCACCTCAGATTCCACAGAGTTCCCGCAACAGCCCGGTATCCAGATGCTTCTCCACCAGATCCGCCAGCCGCTCGATATCGCGCTCGCGCAAGGCGTGGTAATCCACGGCCTGCACATCCTGCAACCCGGCCCAGCGCAACAGCGCACTGCACGCCGCCGGCGATTCGAACAACCCGTGCAGGTAGGTGCCAAAAATCTGCCCGTCCAAACTTTGCGCACCGTCACAGCGACCGTCATCCAGTTGCACGGCGGCATTTTCCAGCGCCGGCCCGGTGGTCACGCCGGCATGAATTTCATAACCCGCAACCGGCGCATCTTCCAGCGCCAGACGCCCACGCACATTGCGCAACTGCTTCTCTTGTTCGAGCAGAGTCTGGAACGCCAGCAGCCCCAAACCGACACTGGAACCCGGCGCACCTTCGAGACCCAGCGGGTCATGCACTTGCTCGCCGAGCATCTGCAGGCCGCCACAAATCCCCAGCAGTTTTCCGCCGTAACGCAGGTGCCGGGCGATTGCGGTTTCCCAGCCATTGGCCCGCAGGTACGCGAGGTCGCTGCGCACGCTTTTCGAGCCAGGAAGAATGATCAGGTCGGCGGGTGGAATCGCCTGGCCGGGGCCGATGAATTGCAGGTCCACTTGCGGATGCAGGCGCAGCGGATCGAAATCGGTGTGATTGCTGATGCGCGGCAGCACCGGTACTACCACTTTCAGTACCTGGTCGGCTTTATCGGTCTGGCGTTGATCGATGCCGTCCTCGGCCTCCAGGTGCAGGTCCATCACGTACGGCAACACGCCGATTACCGGTTTGCCGGTGCGTTCTTCGAGCCAGTCGAGACCGGGTTGCAGCAACGCGATATCACCACGGAAACGATTGATGACGAATCCTTTGACCCGCGCCTGTTCGCTCGGCGACAGCAGTTCAAGGGTGCCCACCAGATGGGCGAAAACCCCGCCGCGATTGATATCGGCGATCAGCACGACCGGGCAATCCACCGCTTCGGCAAAGCCCATGTTGGCGATGTCGCCAGCCCGCAGATTGATTTCCGCCGGCGAGCCCGCGCCCTCGACCATCACCAGCGGATACTCCGCGCTCAAGCGCTGGTGGGAGGCCAGTACCGCTTGCATCGCGATGGCTTTGTAGTCGTGATAGGCAACGGCGTTCATGGTCGTGACGGCGCGACCATGGATGATCACCTGGGCACCGGTGTCACTGTTGGGCTTGAGCAGCACCGGGTTCATGTCGGTGTGCGGTTCAAGGTGCGCGGCCTGGGCCTGTACCGCCTGGGCGCGACCGATCTCGCCACCGTCGGCGGTCACCGCGCTGTTGAGTGCCATGTTCTGCGGCTTGAACGGCACCACCCTGGTGCCCTGGCGCGTGGCCCAACGGCACAGCGCGGTCACCAGTGTGCTTTTACCGGCATCCGACGTGGTGCCCTGCACCATCAGCGTGGTCATTGGTTTTCCTTGGCGAAATCTTCGAACGCCTGCGCCAGTCGCACCCAGGCGGCTTCGTCACCGGGCAAGCCGAATCGCAGGCTGCTGTTGTGCGCGAACAACCGCAGGAGAATGCCGCGCCGAGCCATGAACTCATGCAGCTCTTCGGCGCGTTCGGTGACCAGCCACTGGAATAGCGCGCAACCGCCCTGCGGCTGGAACCCATGTTGCTCCAGCAACGACGCAAGGCGCTCGCTGGCGTCATCCGCGCGTATCCGTTGCCGGGTCTGCTCTTCGGTATTGCGCAGGCAGGCGTGGCCCACCACCCGGGTCGGCCCGCTCACGGCCCACGGCCCCACTTGTTCAGCCAGCAACTTGAGCAACTTGCGCTCCGCCAGCACAAAGCCCAGGCGCACGCCGGCCAGGCCGAAAAACTTGCCGAAGGAGCGCAACACGATCAACCCGACTTGATGGGCAAACGGCGCCAGGCTCAGTCGCGGCGTGTTATCCATGAACGCTTCGTCCACGACCAGCCAGCCACCGCGTTGGGCCAGTCGCGTGTGCCAGTCGAGCAAGCGACTGGGCGTAAGGCTCAGGCCTGTGGGGTTATTCGGATTGACCACTACCAGCACGTCGAAACTGTCGATAAAGAAGTCGACTTCCTGCTCCAGCACTTCCCGCACGATGTAGCCGTTGCGACGCCACGCTTCGGCATGCTCGGCATAACACGGCGACAACACGCCGACCTTGCCCGCCCGACGCAATCGCGGCAGCAGTTGGATCGCCATCTGCGAGCCGGCCACCGGCAGCGCCTGCAAGGTACCGTAGTAATCACAGGCGGCTTGCTCCAGGCCATCGTCCGTCTCCGGCAGACGGGCCCAGGCCCGCAGCGGAATATCCGGCACCGGGAACGGCCAGGGTGCCAGCCCCGTGGACAGGTCCAGCCAGTCAGCTTCATCGATGCCGTACTCGAGCGCTGCCTTGCGCAGCCGCCCACCGTGCTCAAGCATAAAACTCAGCCCCCATGCAGAGAATCAGCAGCCATAACCATACCCCGCGCTGGACCAATTGCCAGCCCCGGTCAATGGAGTCGGCATCCGCCGGCACGCCTTCGCCCAACTGCGGACGCTGATGCAGTTCGCCGTGATAAATCGCCGCCCCGCCCAGTTCGACACCCAGCGCACCCGCACCCGCCGCCATCACCGGGCCGGCGTTCGGGCTGTCCCAGGTCGGGCCCTGGGTGCGCCAGCATTTCAACGCCAGCCGGGTTTTGCCCAGCAGCGCGTAAGTCAGTGCCACCAGACGCGCAGGAATGTAATTGAGCACGTCGTCGATCTTCGCCGCCGCCCAGCCGAACCGCTCGAAGCGCTCATTGCGATAGCCCCACATCGCATCCAGCGTATTGCTCAGGCGGTAGAGCACCACGCCCGGCACACCCGCCACGGCAAACCAGAACAACGCCGCGAACACCGCATCGCTACCGTTTTCCAATACTGACTCGGTAGCGGCACGGGCAACTTCAGTTTCATCCAGTTCGCTGGTTTTACGGCTGACCAGATAGCTCACACGTTTGCGTGCTTCATCAAGATCACCACCGCGCAGGGCCTTGGCCACAGGCTCGACGTGCTCGCCGAGGCTGCGCATGCCGAGAGCGCAATAGAGCGCGAGTATCTCGACGATCCAGCCGACATAAGGCGCCCAGGAGAATGCCGTGGCCAGCAGCGTCAGCGGCAACACGGCGATCACCCACGCAGTGACGCCATGGCTGCGCCAACCGCGACCACCACCGTTGAAACGTTGCTCGATGCGCTCGGCAAAACGGCCGAACGCCACCAGCGGATGCCAGCGTTTGGGCTCACCCAGCAGCGCATCCAGCGCAACCGCGGCGACACTCAACAACGCCACACTCATTGACTCACTCCCCAGAAATTTTCGTACAGCAATTCATGTAGCGGACGCGCCTGCGCCCAGCCTTCAAGCACCAGCATCGGCGCCGGGTAGAACTCTTTGACCGGTCCCAGACACAGCACCGCCAGCGGTTTGGCGCCCGGCGGCAGCCGCAACAGGTCCGCCAGTGCCCGGGGTTCGAACAGCGACACCCAGCCCATGCCCAGCCCTTCCGCGCGGGACGCCAGCCACAGGTTCTGGATGGCACAGGACAGTGAGGCCATGTCCATTTCCGGCAAGGTGCGGCGGCCGAAGATATGCTGCTCGCGCTCGTCCATCAGTGCGGCGATCAGTACCTCGGCGCAATCGTTGATGCCTTCCACCTTGAGCTTCATGAACTCATCGCTGCGCTCGCCGAGGGCTTCGGCGGTGCGGATGCGTTCTTCTTCCACCAGGGCCTGGATTTGCCCGCGCAAGGTGCGATCACTGATGCGGATGAAGCGCCAAGGCTGCATGAGACCGACACTGGGTGCCTGGTGTGCAGCCTCGAGCAGGCGCCGGAGCAATTCAGGCTCGACGGTGCCGCCGCTGAAGTGGCGCATGTCGCGGCGTTCGGCGATGGCGCGATAGACCGCTGCGCGTTCGGCCTCGGAAAATCCGTTATCCGTCATGGCCTCTTCGCGGGCAAGCCCGCTCCCACATTTGAAAGTGAGTGGCCTGATGAAACTCGATCCCCTGTGGGAGCGGGCTTGCTCGCGAAGGCGCCCTTTCGGTCAGGCGCAAACAGCGCGGCAATCGCCGACGGATTGGACGGAAAATAGAAATGCACATAGGAGGCAGTCATCCGCCCCTCACGATAAACCGCTTCCGCCCCTCGCCCACCGTTAGGACTCAAGCCACGGGCAATCGGTGTCAATTCAGTAGTCGTCAGCGAATGGTGGTAGGTGTGCCCGCGCAGCGAACCTTCCGGCAGTTCCACCGCTTGCAACGCCAGCGCCGCCAGACGCTTTTGCATGACCGCATCACCGGCCAGCAAGCCCACCAGTTCGGCGCGAGTGCCCTCGACATCGGTCAGCGAATCGAGCAGATACAGCATGCCGCCACACTCGGCGAGCAGTGGTTTGCCTGCCTGGTGGTGGGCGCGGATCGCATCGAGCATCGTGGTGTTCTGCGCCAGCGCAACATGGTGCAGCTCCGGGTAACCACCCGGCAGGTACAGGCTGTCGGCCTCTGGTAACGCACGGTCGCGGATCGGCGAGAAGAATGACAACTCGGCGCCCATCGCCCGCAGCAAGTCCAGGCTCGCACCGTAGGTGAATGCAAAGGCTTCATCCCGGGCAACGGCAATGCGCACACCGGCCAGCAACGGTTCGGCGGCGATGGCATCCGGTGCGGCGAACTCGACTGCCGGTGGCAGCGCGACCTCGCAGCTGCTGGCCAGGGCATCGGCGGCCGCATCGAGGCGCAGGTCGAGATCGTTCAGCTCACTGGCCTGAACCAGCCCCAGGTGCCGGCTCGGCAGTTCGATCCCGGTTTCCCGGGACAGCGCGCCGTACCAGCGCAAACCTTCAGTCAGGCTGCCTTCGAGCAGTTGCGCATGGCGCAGTGTGCCGACGCGGTTGGCCAGCACGCCGGCGAACGGCAAGTCCGGCTGATAACGCGCCAGCCCCAGGGCCAATGCGCCGAAGGTCTGGGCCATGGCGGTGCCATCGATCACACCCAGCACCGGCACACCAAAATGCCGCGCCAGATCGGCGCTCGACGGCGTACCGTCGAACAGCCCCATGACGCCTTCGATCAGAATCAGGTCGGCTTCGGCCGCGGCTTCCCACAGTAACCGGCGACTCTCCTGCTCGCCGACCATCCACATGTCCAGCTGATACACCGGCGCACCGCTGGCGCGCTCGAGAATCATCGGATCGAGAAAGTCCGGGCCGCACTTGAACACGCGGACCTTGCGCCCCTGATTGCGATGCAATCGGGCCAGCGCCGCGGTGACGGTGGTCTTGCCCTGGCCGGAAGCCGGCGCGGCAATCAGTACCGCCGGGCATTGACGAGGGCTATTCATAAAGTGCGACTCACAGCTCGACGCCTTTCTGCGCTTTGATCCCGGCCTGGAAGGCATGTTTGATCACGCCCATTTCGGTGACGGTGTCAGCCATCTCGATCATTTCCGGCTTGGCGGCACGACCGGTGACCACCACGTGCTGCATCGGTGGCCGGGACTGCAAGTCGCTGAGCACCTGATCGAGGTCGAGGTAGCCATGCTTGAGGGCGATGTTCAATTCGTCCAGCACCACCAGACCAATAGACGGATCGCGCAGCAGTTGCTGCGACACCGCCCAGGCGGCTTCGGCGGCAGCGATGTCGCGCTGACGGTCCTGGGTTTCCCAGGTAAAACCTTCACCCATCACATGAAAACGCACCTGCTCGGGAAAGCGCCGGAAAAACAGCTCTTCGCCCGTGCTGTTGCGGCCCTTGATGAACTGCACCACGCCGCATTGCATGCCATGCCCCATGGCGCGGGCGAGCATGCCAAAGGCCGAACTGCTCTTGCCTTTGCCGTTACCGGTCAGCACCAGCAACAGGCCGCATTCGTTCGGGGAATTGGCGATGCGTTCGTCGATCACGGCTTTTTTGCGCTGCATGCGCGCCAGGTGGCGTTCGTCACGATCGGGGGTATCAGTCATGGGGGAGCTCTCCGTTGAGGCAGGAATAACGGCGGGCAGGCACAGCAAAAGAAGGCAACAAGCCTGGCATCGCCCACCGTGATGCCGCTGGATGAATCAGGCCGGTCTCCGGGCTCATGAGTGGCCGCGGGGCCGGACTGTGCGCCTTCCCGCATCGAATCGACACAGTGGCATAAGACACAGTTTTCACTCATTTACCGTTGCGGGGGCAGCGCCGGAATTGCAGGCCTTCGACAAACAGAAGGACTCACTCACCGGCTTCCCTGTTTCACTCTGTCGACCCAAGTCACAGAGCACCTGAAACAAGCCGCGAAGGTTAGAGGGTTGGGGGTGGAGCGTCAATTAAAGCCGGGCGGCCACCTGCCGAATAACTGTCGTCAATCAATAATCTGACGTCAATCTTGTGCCACGCTCGCAGCAGTGATATCAAAGAGCCACAACCCCACAACACAATAACAAGGGTGAGCCCATGCAAGGCATGATCATCAGCAATCCAAAGCTGGAATTCCTGCGTCCGGTGCTCGAGCGCTGGTTCGAATGCATCGACCGCTATAACGCCGTCCGTGGTGATGGCGACACACCGTACTGGCATGACGAAAAAGCCAATCTCGGACTGCTCTCTGCCGCGGCCTGGATGGCCGAGATGGTCACGCTGCAACAGACCCCCACCCGCAAACAGACCGAAGAAGGCGACCGCAACGGCCGTGCCGACCTGTTCCTCGCCTCGCCCGAAACCCGCGCCTACATCCAGGTCAGCCAGCGCTGGCCACGGGTCAACAGCCTCAACCTGACCCAGGCCTTGGTCGACATCGCCAGCGATGCGAAGCGAGTGAGCCATGCCAGCGACCTGAAACTCGGCTGCCTGTTCGTCGCCCCGCAAAAAGCCCAGCAAGGCGCAACGCCGGAAGAACTCCAGGACATGGTCGACGACCTGCAAAAGGAACACACCTGCGCCGTCGCCTGGTATTTCCCTTATGCCTACCGCAAATTGCGCAACGAAGCTGGCAACTATCACCCCGGCATTGCGGTGCTGTTCAAGGAAACACGCGGCTAAGGGTTGAACCATCGGTCGATAACGCTTCTCTATGATTAGAACAAGGCATTCATAGGGAAGACCAGCATGCGCACGCCCTCGCTCGTTCTCGTTATCGCGCTCTCAGGAGGGCTCGCCGCTTGCAGCGAGACCTCCCGCCTGCAAGTCTCCGATGGCACCGGCCCTTCGCCCCGACTGCCGGAACCGAACAAAACCCTGATCCCGACCGTGAACATCGCACCGGCCATCGGCTGGCCACAGGGTGCGAAACCCGTCGCAGCAACGGGCACTCAAGTGGCCGCTTTTGCCGAAGACCTGGATCACCCGCGCTGGCTTTATGTGCTGCCCAATGGCGATGTGCTCGTGGCGGAAACCAGCGCACCAGCGAAACCCGAAGACGGCAAAGGCGTTCGCGGCTGGGTGATGAAGAAAGTCATGGGGCGTGCCGGGGCTCGCGTGCCCAGCGCGAACCGCATCACTTTGCTGCGCGACAAGGATCACGATGGCGTTGCAGAAACCCGCACGGTGTTTGTGCAAAACCTCAATTCGCCCTTCGGCATGACGCTGGTCGGCAATGACCTGTACGTGGCCGATACCGATCGCCTTCTGCGCTTTCACTATGAAAGTGGCGATACGCAGATCCAGTCACCACCGATCAAGGTAATTGACCTGCCAGGCGGCCCGCTTAACCACCACTGGACCAAAAACGTCATCGCCAGCAAGGACGGCAGCAAGCTCTACGTCACTGTGGGCTCCAACAGCAACGTTGCGGAAAACGGCATGGACAAGGAAGAAGGTCGTGCAGCGATCTGGGAAGTGGATCGCGCCACCGGCCAGCACCGGATCTTTGCCTCAGGTCTGCGCAACCCCAACGGCATGGCCTGGGAACCGCGCAGTGGTGCGTTGTGGACAGCGGTCAACGAACGGGATGAAATCGGCAGTGATCTGGTACCGGACTACATCACCTCGGTTAAAGACGGTGCGTTCTATGGCTGGCCGTTCAGTTACTACGGCCAGCATGTCGATATTCGCGTCGAGCCGCAAAACCCGGACCTGGTGGCCAAGGCTATCGCCCCGGACTATGCCGTCGGCCCGCACACGGCGTCACTGGGCCTGACGTTTGCCGAAGGCAACAAGTTGCCGGCGCAATTCAGGGAAGGCGCCTTCATCGGCCAGCACGGCTCCTGGAACCGCAAGCCCCACAGTGGCTACAAAGTGATTTTCGTGCCCTTCCGCGCTGGCAAGCCAGTCGGAAACCCGGTTGAAGTGCTCAGCGGGTTTCTCAACGACAAGGAAGAAGCCATGGGCCGGCCGGTGGGAGTGGTGATCGACCGGCAGGGTGACCTGTTGGTGGCCGATGATGTGGGGAACAAGGTATGGCGAGTGTCGGCAGCAAAGTAAGTCACTGAACCTGTGGGAGCGGGCTTGCTCGCGAATGCGGTGTATCAGCCAACACATCAGTCGACTGACAGCCTGTATTCGCGAGCAAGCCCGTTCCCACGGGGTTCAGCGTTTGCGGCAAAGGGTCAAACCATCCCCCAACGGCAACAACGACAGATCCACCCGCGCATCATCCTTCAACGCCCGGTTCAGCGCCTGGATCGCCCGGGTGTCCGCGCTCTCTGGATTGGTCTCAAGCACGCGCCCGCTCCACAGGGTGTTATCGAACACCGCCAGCCCGCCAACCCGCAGCAATCGCAGGGCGTGTTCCAGATAACCCGGATAGTTGGCCTTGTCGGCATCGATGAAAATCAGATCGAACTGGCCTGGCTGGTCCAGCTTGCCGAGGGTTTCCAGGGCAGGCGCCAGACGCAGATCGATGCGTCCGGCCAGCCCGGCTTCCTGCCAATAGCGCAGGGCCGTGGCGTTGTAGTCGCCGGGGATATCACAGCAAATCAGCGAACCGTCAGCGGGCAATGCCGCCGCCATGCACAGCGCGCTGTAACCGGTAAAGGTGCCGACTTCGAGCAAGCGCCTGGCCCCCGTCAGTTTCACCAGCAAAGCGAGAAACTGCCCTTGCTCCGGCGCCACCTGCCAGCGAGCCATGGGCAGCGCCTGGGTTTCATCGCGCAGGCGCTTGAGCAGCGGGGTTTCCCGCAGCGAGACGTCGAGCAGGTACTGATACAGCGAATCGTCGAGATTGAGGGTGCGAGCAGTCATGACAACCAGCTCCGGAAGTTACGGGTTGCGCGCCAGATGTTCAGGCTGCAGAACACGCTTGGCGCTCAGATAAGCCTTTTGCCAATACGTCTTGGACAGGCTGTCGAGCTTCACGGTGCCACCGGTGGCCGGCGCGTGGACAAAGCGCCCTTCCCCCACGTAGATGCCGGCATGACTGACCTGGGAACCGCCATTGGTGGCGAAGAAAATCAGGTCACCGGTTTGCAGGCCTTCCTTGCCCACACTCGCCGCTTGCATGGCGATCATCTCGCGAGTGGTGCGCGGCAAGGAAATGCCGGCGACATCGCGGTAAACGTAAGCGATCAGGCCGCTGCAATCAAATCCGGAATCCGGCGTATTGCCACCCCAGCGATAAGGCGTGCCCACCAGACCGAGCGCGCGAAACAGCACGTCTTCCGCCTCGGGCGAAAACGCTTGTGAAGAGCCAAATACGATGGGGGCACGAACCACCGGCGCTGGTGGCGGTGTACGGCTGGCACAAGCGCTGAGCAGCGCTGCGAAGAACATGATTGCGAGGCGGGCCGACGTCGTCATAAGCAGAGCATCCTGATCTGGCTGCGGCTTTTTCTGCCGGGAGTGCAGAAAAGAAAACCGCCTGCGCGGGACGCAGGCGGTTTGCCATCATTCATACATCAGGATTCTAGCGGTTATATGGCAAACTTCAAGTAAGACTTTAAGTTTGCCTTACAAACTGTGCGCTTATTTGCGGGCAGTGACGATTGGCGACGCATTAGGCGCCATTGCCAGGGCGCGCTTGGCTTCGATGAAGGTCTTGCTCCAGTAGCTGTCACCCAGGCTATCGATCCGCACGCCACCGCTGCGGCGGCTGCTGGAATGGATGAACTGGTTGTCACCCAGGTAGATCCCGGCGTGACTGACGCGACCGCGACGGCCGTTGGTTGCGAAGAACAACAGGTCGCCCGGCTCAAGCTTGCTGCGCGAGACCAGTGGAGCGTCCACGTTGATCATTTCGCGGGTGGAGCGCGGCAGGTTCATGCCCGCTTCTTCGCGGAACAGGTAACCGATGAAACCACTGCAATCGAAGCCGGCTTCAGAGGTACCGCCGAAACGGTAACGGGTACCGATCAGGGACATGCCACGTTCGAGGATGCTGTCGGCCAGTACCGGAAGCTGGTAGGACTTGCCACCGGCGAAGTCTGCGAGCTCTTTTTCGGTAGCCAGCTCTTCCTGGAAAAGAGAGGAGGACTGGGCAGTAACGGAGTTTTGAACCTGTTGTTGCGGCACTTGCTGGGACACCGGAGTGTGGGCAGCGCAACCGAACAGCAGGGTAACGAGTGCGAGAGGCACGAGGGGTGCGAAGCGATTGAGCATGGGCACGACCGTGGCTGAAAGTTGTAAAGAAGCCGAGACTATGCCCGCTATCAACCTCATTTGCAAATTCAATCGATCTTTTTGTGACTTATCCGTTTCTCGTTTACATCTAAGCGCTTAAGCCCATTTAAAACTCACACGCAGCCTGCCACCGTGCAGGAAAGCGGGTTTTCTGACGCCTGAAATATGCCAAAACCCGCCAAAGCCCCGGTTTCAGCGGGTTTACCAGCCGAGGGTTTCTTTCAAAAACGGGATGGTCAGCTTGCGCTGAGCCTGGAGGGAGGCCTGATCGAGACGCTCCAGCAGCTCGAAAAGCGCACTCATGCTGCGGGTACCGCGAGTCAGGATGAAATGCCCGACTTCATCGGTCAGATGCAGCCCGCGACGGGATGCGCGCAATTGCAAGGCACGCAATTTGTCCTCATCGGACAGCGGGCGCATCTGGAAGATCAAGGCCAGGGTCAGGCGGGATTTGAGATCTGCCAGCTTCACCGGCAACTCGCGCGGGGAGGTCGACGCGGCAATCAGCAAGCGTCGGCCGCTGTCGCGCAAGCGATTGAACAGATGGAACAGCGCCTCTTCCCAGTCCGCCTTGCCGGCAACCGCCTGCAGGTCATCGAGACAGACCAGTTCGTACTGTTCAAGGTTGTCGAGAATTTCAATGCCGCGATCGAGCAGTTCGGCCAGCGGCAGATACACCGCGGGTTCCCCCAATTGCTCGAAGCGCAGGCAGGCGGCCTGCAACAGGTGCGTACGCCCTACCCCATCCTTGCCCCAAAGGTAGATCAGGCTTTCGGTCCAGCCGGCGTCGGCTTCGCATAGCCGCTCGACATAGCCGAGTGCAGCGGCATTGGCGCCTGGGTAGTAATTGATAAAGGTGGCGTCGTCACGCAGACGCACACCTAGGGGCAGCTGAATCGGTTTCATGCTGACTGAACAGTTCCAAAGGAACCGTTAGTGGCCTCTGTGTAAAGTTTGCGAAGTTTATACCCGTGAAGCGGACCGCACAATGCGACAGACCACAAGCAAAATCAAAGGTTTGCGTTAACGCCCCGGTTTGGTGACAGATTCTTTGGCGGTGCATGTGACAGTCGCACGATGCAAGCAGGCCGACCCGGCACCAACCCGGGCAGCCCGCCATCGCCCGTCGACAACCCTTACAGCTCCGGTTCGTCGACGCCCGAGTAGATCTCAGAATCCTTATACAAATCATGCACATGACGCACCAGCACCATGATCACTGCGGCGACCGGCAATGCCAGCAGCACACCGGTAAAGCCAAACAGCTCGCCACCGGCCAGGATCGAGAAAATCACCGCCACCGGGTGCAGACCGATCCGGTCACCGACCAGCAACGGCGTCAGCACCATACCCTCCAGTGCCTGGCCGACCATGAACACCGCGACGATGCCAAGCATCGGGTATAGATCACCACCGAACTGGAACAACCCCGCAATCAGCGCCGCGCCAATGCCAATGATAAACCCCATGTACGGCACGATCGCCGCCAGACCGGCAATCAGGCCAATCAACAAACCCAGTTCCAGCCCGACCAGCATCAGGCCTGCTGCGTAGATCACCCCCAAGGCCACCATCACCAGCAACTGTCCGCGAACGAACGCTCCGAGCACTTCATGGCATTCACCCGCCAGCGACACCGCGCGCTCTTCACGCTCACGGGGCAGCAGGCTGCGGATCTTGGCCATCATCAGGTCCCAATCGCGCAACAAGTAGAAGCTCACCACCGGAATCAGCACCAGATTCGCCAGCCAGCCAATCAACGCCAGCCCCGAGGCAGTGGCATGACTCAGCACCACGCCGACAACATCGGTGGTCTGGCTCATATGCTCGCTGATGGCTGCCTTCAGCTTGTCGAACTTCCAGAAACCGTCCGACAGGCCGAACTTCGATTGCGCCCAAGGCAACGCAGTGTGCTGTATCCAGTCGAGCATCTGCGGGGCCAGTTCATACAAACGAAACAACTGCCTGGCGAGCAGCGGTACCAATACCAACAGCAACGCGGTGAAGATCAATGTAAACAGGGTAAACACCGCCACTACACCCCAGGTTCGGGACAGGCCCGCCCTCTCCAGTCGATCCACCAGCGGATCGAACAGGTAGGCCAACAGCAGCGCCACCAGGAACGGCGTCAGGATCGGGTGCAACAACCAGACAAACGCGCAAAGCAGGACCACCCCACCGAGCCAGAACCAACGCCGCGTATCGGCCATGAACCACTCCATTGCTTCTATATAAAGAAAGAAAAACTACCAGCGGAAACGCAGTTGCGGTGTCGGGGCCGGCGCCGGGGCAGGGGCAGGCACTGCACCACTGGCGGCAGGCTGAACCGGCACTGCCGGAGTCGGGGCCTGCCCCGCCGGCGCCTCTTGCAGCCTCGCCAGCGACAGCTGTGCACGCAGTTGATCGGCGCTGCCATTGACCAGGTACACGATCCGGTCGCCCTCGACGCTTTGAACGCGCCCGCCAAATGGCTCCAGCAAGCGCCCAAGGGATGCGTAGTGCTCGAGATTCATGCCTTGCACTTCCAGCAATTGCGTGCTCGAAGCACCAGGTCTGGCGACAAACCGCGGCGCCAGGCGCTCGTTGACCGCCAGCATCACCGCATCGGCCACCGCGGCCTGATCGGCACCCTGCACGGTGCCGGCCTCCTTCTGATCGCCCAGCCACAGACGCCACTTGGCTTGCCACTGCCCACCCTCTTCCTGGGCGTGTACCGCGAGCAAGGCATCGGCGCTGTAGCGTTCCGAGGCCGCATGCAAAGGCGCGGGATCCGCACCTTCCAGATTCGGCGCGGTCGCGACGATCTGCTCATTCAAATCCGCCAATGGCAGGCGCAGCGGCAAGCCTCGGTGCTGTGCAGCCCGACGCAGCGGTGCCGCGCTGGCCTGACCGTCGCCGACCAGACTTGAGCCCTCGGCGGAATCATTCAACCACCAGCCAAGGATCGACGGCCGACTGGCCCCCCACACGCCCAGTCCGGCGCGGCGCAGGGCCTGCTCGGTGGTGCCCGGGTCGAAATCGACTTTCAGGACTTCCGGCGGCCCGGCATCAAAGCCGTATTGGCTGATGATCTGTTGCGGGTCCTTGCGAATCGCTGCCAGCCCCGGACTCTGGGCGGCCTTGGGGTCGCCGGTCAGGCGCAACACCAAGGTGTCCAACGCTCGTTGAGTGGCCTGGTCGCGCTCCTCGGGCGACTGGCCATTCACCGGCTCGCGTACCTGGTAAAGGCCTTTGACGGTTTCGGCATGACCGACCAGGCTGACCAATGACAAACAACCTGCAAACAAGAAATTACAAAAACGCATGGGAGATTCCTGACGACAAGAGCGGCTGGAACAGACCGCATGAAGACGATCGAGCAAGGCTGTGACCATCGCCCGATACAAAACATTCACACGTCCGGGGTATGTTTTCGCACTGTCATAACGATAGACGGTTAATCTCGATACCTTATACAGCCATGCAGGATGCCATCGACAGCGCGCATCAACGGTTTTTTTTGAACGGATATGGCCCTGCTGTCGGCCTGAGGATGGCCGCTGCGGCTCAAGCCTGATAAAATCGCGCGCCTTCGCAGACCGGCAACAGCCGGGCACCCTGAAATTCGCGTATGGCCCTCGCCTTCGCCTGTTTGAGCGGTCCCGATGGACTCGGTCGTTACCCAGAAATCCCCCCCTAAAGGCCTGGATCATGAGCAAGCAACCCTCCCTGAGCTACAAGGACGCCGGTGTAGACATCGACGCCGGTGAAGCATTGGTCGAACGCATCAAGAGCGTCGCCAAGCGCACTGCGCGCCCGGAAGTCATGGGCGGCCTGGGCGGTTTCGGCGCCCTCTGCGAAATCCCGGCCGGCTACAAGCAGCCTGTGCTGGTTTCCGGTACTGACGGCGTCGGCACCAAGCTGCGTCTGGCACTGAATCTGAACAAACACGACAGCATCGGCATCGACCTGGTTGCCATGTGCGTCAACGACCTGGTGGTGTGCGGCGCCGAGCCGCTGTTCTTCCTCGACTACTACGCTACCGGCAAACTCAACGTCGACACCGCTGCCCAGGTTGTAACCGGCATCGGCGCTGGCTGCGAACTGTCGGGTTGCTCGCTGGTTGGCGGCGAAACCGCTGAAATGCCGGGCATGTACGAAGGCGAAGACTACGACCTGGCCGGTTTCTGCGTCGGCGTCGTGGAAAAATCCGAAATCATCGACGGCTCCAAGGTTGCCGCCGGCGATGCCCTGCTCGCCCTGCCGTCTTCCGGCCCGCACTCCAACGGCTACTCGCTGATCCGCAAGATCATCGAAGTGTCCGGCGCCGACATCGAAAACACCCAGCTCGACGGCAAGCCGCTGACCGACCTGCTGATGGCTCCGACCCGCATCTATGTGAAGCCGCTGCTCAAGCTGATCAAGGAAACCGGCGCCGTCAAAGCCATGGCCCACATCACCGGTGGCGGCCTGCTGGACAACATCCCGCGCGTGCTGCCAAAAGGCGCACAAGCCGTGGTTGACGTAGCAAGCTGGAACCGCCCGGCCGTGTTCGACTGGCTGCAAGAGAAAGGCAACGTTGACGAGAACGAGATGCACCGCGTGCTGAACTGCGGCGTGGGCATGGTCATCTGCGTGGCTCAAGAGCACGTTGAAGCAGCCCTGAACGTTCTGCGCGAAGCGGGCGAGCAGCCTTGGGTCATCGGCCAGATCTCCACCGCCGCCGAAGGCGCGGCTCAGGTTGAACTAAAGAACCTCAAGGCTCACTGATGCCTAAGACCTGTGATGTCGTGGTGCTGTTGTCCGGCACCGGCAGTAACTTGCAGGCCCTGATCGACAGCACGCGGACCGGCGACAGCCCGGTCCGCATCGCTGCGGTGATTTCCAACCGCGCCGACGCCTACGGCCTGCAACGCGCCAGGGACGCGGGTATCGACACCCGCACCCTGGATCACAAGGCTTTCGAAGGTCGCGAGGCCTTCGATGCCGCACTGATCGAACTGATCGACGCCTTCAATCCCGAACTCGTGGTACTGGCCGGATTCATGCGCATTCTCAGCGCGGGTTTCGTACGCCACTATCAGGGTCGCCTGCTCAATATCCATCCCTCGCTGCTACCCAAATACAAAGGGTTACACACTCATCAGCGCGCGCTGGAGGCTGGCGACGCCGAGCATGGCTGCTCCGTGCACTTCGTCACCGAGGAACTCGATGGCGGACCACTGGTCGTACAGGCTGTAATACCGGTAGAGTTACAGGATTCGCCGCAGAGTCTGGCGCAGCGGGTCCATGTTCAGGAACACCTGATCTACCCGATGGCCGTACGCTGGTTTGCCGAAGGCCGTCTAGCCCTCGGCGAGCAAGGTGCTTTACTGGATGGACAGTTACTCGCGGCCAGCGGCCACTTGATTCGAAACTAGGAGATTTTATGCGTCGCGCCCTGCTCTTCGCTTGCGCTCTGCTCGCCTTGCCCTTCGCCCAGGCGGCAGACCTTCAACCCTTCTCCGCCAGCTACACCGCCGACTGGAAACAGCTGCCCATGAGCGGCACTGCCGAACGCAGCCTGGAAAAAACCAGCGACGGCAAATGGAAACTGAGTTTCAAGGCGTCGATGATGATCGCCAGCCTGACCGAAGAAAGCACCCTGACCCTGGACAAGGACACCCTGCTGCCGCAGTCGTACCACTTCGAACGTGGTGGTCTGGGCAAGGCGAAAAAGGCTGATCTGGACTTCGACTGGAACGCCAAGATGGTCACCGGCACCGATCGTGGCGATCCGGTCAAGGTTCCACTGAACCGCGGCATGGTCGACAAGTCGACCTATCAACTGGCACTGCAGCACGACGTGGCCGCCGGCAAAAAGACCATGAGCTATCAGGTGGTCGATGGCGGTGAAGTCGACACCTATGATTTCCGCGTGCTCGGCACGGAAAAAGTCGACACCAAGGCCGGTCAGATCGAAGCGATCAAGGTTGAGCGCGTGCGCGACCCGACACAAAGCAAACGCATCACCGTGATGTGGTTCGCCAAGGACTGGGATTACCTGCTGGTCCGCCTGCAACAGGTCGAAACCGACGGCAAGGAGTACAACATCATGCTCCTGGACGGCACGGTCAACGGCAAGGCTGTCAAAGGCAGCTGATCCGGACCGATATGTAGGAGCGAGCTTGCTCGCGATGGACTCAAGAGCGCTGTGTTTAGTCAGTAAACACGCGCCATCGTTAACGACCATCGCGAGCAAGCTCGCTCCTACAGAATCCTTGACTGAACAGTATTACGCTCGCCTGTCATTCAGACCGAAAACCGCGCCACCAGCGTATTCAGGTCTACCGCCAACCGCGACAATTCCTGACTCGCCGCGCTGGTCTGGTTCGCTCCGGCCGAGCTCTGTTGCGCCAGGTCACGGATATTCATCAAGTTGCGGTCCACCTCCCGCGCCACCGCCGCCTGTTCCTCCGAGGCACTGGCGATCACGATATTGCGCTCATTGATCACGGTGAATGCCGAGGCGATATCTTCCAGGGCCACGCCCGCCGCTTTCGCTGCCTCCAGCGTCGAGCGCGCCCGGGTGTTGCTCTGCTGCATGGAGCTGACAGCCAGATCGGTGCCCTGCTGGATACCGGTAATCATCTGCTCGATTTCCCGGGTCGATTGCTGGGTGCGATGCGCCAGGGCCCGCACCTCATCGGCCACTACCGCAAACCCGCGCCCGGCCTCCCCGGCCCGCGCGGCTTCGATTGCCGCGTTCAGCGCCAACAGATTGGTCTGCTCCGCAATCGCGCGAATCACGTCCAGCACCGTAGTGATGCCATACACCTTCTGCGCCAGGTCTTCGACCTGAGTGACGTTGGTGGTGACATCTTCAGCCAGCGACTCGATCGACAGTACTGTCTGATGCACTTGTTCGCGACCATGCTGGGCAATGCGGTCGGACTCGCGCGAGGCCTGCGACGTTGCGGCGGCATTGCTCGCCACTTCTTCCACGGCCGCGGTCATCTGGTTGACCGCCGTGGCCGCCTGTTCGATCTCCAGGCTCTGCTGATGCAGGCCACGGGTGGCGTCTTCCGTGACGCTACTGAGCTCCTCCGAAGCCGAGGCCAATTGACTGGATGAATCGGATATACGCTGGATGGTTTCACGCAAACTCTGTTGCATGCTCTTGAGCGCGTGCAGCAGCCGCGCGGGCTCATCCTTGCCGGTAATGCTGATAGCTGCAGTGAGGTCGCCGCCGGCGACCACCTCGGCCACTTTCAACGACTGTGACAGCGGCAACACGATACTGCGTGTCAACAGCAGTGCCAGGCCAATGGTGATCAGCGCGGTCACACCGATCATTACCCCGACCCAGACCCGCGACTGGTTGAACACCAGGCGTCCCGCTGCAGTCGCCAGATTGGCGTTGTGCTTGTTGAGTTCGACCAACTCCCTGAGGGTGACCGTGATCTCATCGGCCAGCGGGTTCATCTCGCCATTGAGAATGGCCGCGGCCTCTTCCACCCGTCCCTGGGTAGCCTGGGCCATCACCTGACTCTGGAACTGCAGATATTTACCCTCGGCAGCCTTGAAGCGATCGAACAACACGCGATCTTCAGGCAGCACGATCAACTTGTCATAACGTTGCTTGGCATCGTCGAGAACACTTTTGAGTTCGTTGATTTTGTTGACGTTCTGCGCCTGTGCCTGTGGCTCGCGATTGATCAGCAGACGCATGGTCAGCGCCCGCAGTCGCAACATGTCCTGACTCATATCACCGACCGCCATCACACTGGGCAGCCAGTTGTCATCGACCTGATCGGACTGCGCCCGCATATTCGACATTTGCAGCAGAGCGAACACCCCCAAGCCAAACACCATCAACGCCAACAGGCCAAAACCGAGACTCGCGCGTGGCGCAATATTGAGACTTCTGATACTCATTCCCCTGGTTCCTTCCAAAAGCGCTGCATCAGGCAGCTGGTTCTTTAGACGGTATCGGACTGTTGAAAATTTGCGTAAGACGAAAAAGTGATATCAAAACACCATTACTGCTACGGTAACGATTCAGCGAAAAGACCCACCCGTACAAGAAAACCGGAACGCACATCCGGCACCATGCTCTATACCTTCAAGGTCTTTTTTGATCGAATAAATGTCCCGTTGCTTACGAGGTTTCCCATGACCGTTACTGTCAACACCGTCTGCGCCGAAGGTTTCCGTCACAGCGTGCAAATCGATGACCATGAACTCTTTGCCGATGTGCCGACCACCGCAGGCGGCGAAGGCTCGGCGCCCGAGCCACACGATTACTTCGACGCTGCACTCGGCGCGTGCAAGGCTCTGACCTTGAAGCTGTATGCGAAGAAAAAAGACATCCCGTTGACCGGTGTCGGCGTCGAGGTCAAACGCGACAACAGTGAAGAACAGAAAGGCAAGTACGCCCTGCACGTCAAGCTGACCCTCAAGGGCGTGCTCACCGACGCCCAACGCGAGGAACTGCACCGCGTGGCCGATCGCTGCCCGATCCACAAGCTGATGACCACGACTGAAGTCAGCATCGAAACGCACTTGTCCGAAGGCGCGTTCAGCCAATAGCGGCAAGGGCTGCGCAAGCGGGTTATGCTCGACCGCATCACCCGCTCAGTCTGGAATGCACCATGAACACTCCGCTCGTGATCCGCCCCCGCACCGAAGATGTCGAAGGCCAGCCGATTCTCCGCCCGCTGCCATCCGCCAAGTGCCGCAGCGTCGGACCATTCGTGTTTTTTGATCACATGCTGGAAACCCGTTATCCGCGGGGCAAAGGCATGAACATCCGCCAGCACCCGCACATCGGCCTGTCGACCCTCACCTACTTGTTCCAGGGGCAGATCCAGCACAAGGACAGCCTCGGTTCCGATCAGGTTGTCGATACCGGCGATGTCAGCTGGATGACGGCCGGCAGCGCCATCGCCCACGTCGAACGCACGCCTGAGGCCCTTAAAGAAAGCGGCTTCACGATGCACGGCTTGCAGATCTGGCTGGCTTCGCCCAAGGACAAAGAACAGGGCCCAGGGCATTACAGCCACCATCCGGCGTCCACATTGCCGGTCAGCGAAAACCTGGGGGTGAAGATTCGCATGATTGCCGGGTCAGGCTTTTGCCTGGAATCGCCGGTACCGGTGCTTTCTCCTACGCTGTACGCAGAATTGCACCTGCAAACGGCGACGTCCTTGCTGATTCCCACCGAACATGAAGAACGTGCGCTGTATGTGTTGAGCGGCGAGGTGCAACTGGAGGGCGAGCTGCTGGAGCCCTACACGCTAGTGGTGCTGCCGGCCGGGGAAGAGATGACGCTGTTCGCCGAGAGCGACTGTCATGCCGTGCTGTTTGGCGGAGCGCCACTGGACGGGCCACGGCGGATCAACTGGAATTTTGTCGCGAGCGATCCAGCTGCTATCGATGAAGCGCGCCGGCGCTGGGCGGCGGGGGATTGGCCGACGGTGCCGGGGGAAGTTGAGCGGATCGAACTGCCTTAAAATTTTCGGCGCCAGTTATACCGCCATCGCGGGCAAGCCCGCTCCCACAGGGGAACAGCATTCCAATGTGGGAGCGGGCTTGCTCGCGAAGAGGCCGGCACTCACACCGACCAAATCATGGTCAGCCCTTGAACACTTCATCCAGCAAGTTATGCATCGACGTGAATGCCCGTGCGGCAATCTTCGCGTCATACATCATCATGCCCGGCACCTTGGCGTGCGGGTCGGTGAACGAGTGGAACGCACCGCCGTAGCTCAGCAATTGCCAGTCCACACCGGCCGCGTTCATTTCATCTTCGAACGCTGGCAACTGCTCCTTCGGCACCAGTGGATCGGAGGCACCGTGCAACACCAGCACCTTGCCCTTGATGTTTTTCGCATCGGCCGGATTCGGCGTGTCCAGCGTGCCGTGGAACGACACCGCGGCCTTCACCGGCGCGCCGGTACGGGCAAATTCCAGGGCGCAGCAACCACCGAAGCAGAAACCGTAGGTTGCCAGTTTCGACGTATCGACCGCCGCTTCGCCCTGCTTTTGCAATTGTTCGAACGCTGCCTGCATACGCTTGCGCAGCAATGCCCGGTCGTTCTTCAGCGGCATCATCGCCGCGCCCGCCTCATCGTTGTTCGTTGGACGAACCGACTGGCCGTAAAGGTCCGCAACCAGCACCACGTAGCCCTTGGCCGCCACCGATTTGGCGATCTCTTCGGCTCCGGCACCGACGCCCATCCAGTTCGGCGCCATCAACAATCCCGGACGCGGGCCTTTATGGTCGGCATCAAAGGCCAGGCGGCTTTCGTAAGCCTGGCCGTCAATCTGATAAGCAACGGAACGTACAGTGATTTGGCTCATGTCTGACTCCTGATTTTGAACACCAGAATGAAAAAACCCGCCGAAGCGGGTTTTTATACAACGTTGTTAAGCCGACAGCTCAACCAGCAACTTGTTCAGGCGACGCACATAGGCCGCCGGATCTTTCAAGCTGTCGCCAGCCGCCAGGGCTGCCTGATCGAAGAGGATGTGCGACAGGTCGCCGAAGCGCTCGTCGCTCTGCTCGTTGTCGAGCTTCTCGATCAGCGGGTGAGCCGGGTTGAACTCGAAGATCGGCTTCGAATCCGGCACCTTCTGGCCACTGGCTTCGAGGATCTGACGCATCTGCAGGCCCAGGTCCTGCTCGCCGATGGCGAGGATCGCCGGGGAGTCGGTCAGGCGGTGGGAAACCCGCACTTCGGCAACGGACTCGCCCAATGCAGTCTTCAGACGCTCGACCAGACCTTCCTTGGACTTGGCGACTTCTTCCGCGGCCTTTTTGTCCTCTTCCGAGTCCAGGTTGCCCAGGTCCAGGTCACCGCGCGCCACGTCGACGAAGCTCTTGCCGTCGAAGTCGCTGAGGTAGCTCATCAGCCACTCGTCGATGCGGTCGGTCAACAGCAGCACTTCGATGCCTTTCTTGCGGAAGACTTCCAGGTGCGGGCTGTTCTTGACCTGCGCGTAGGTTTCGCCGGTCAGGTAGTAGATCTTGTCCTGACCTTCCTTGGCGCGCGCCAGGTACTCGGCCAGGCCGACAACCTGTTCGCCATCGTCGCCAGTGGTCGATGCGAAACGCAGCAGACCGGCGATTTTTTCCTTGTTGGCAAAATCTTCTGCCGGGCCTTCTTTCATG
Organism: Pseudomonas sp. Pseusp3; assembly: GCF_047304225.1. Classification (NCBI taxonomy): domain Bacteria; kingdom Pseudomonadati; phylum Pseudomonadota; class Gammaproteobacteria; order Pseudomonadales; family Pseudomonadaceae; genus Pseudomonas; species Pseudomonas sp. Pseusp3. The sequence continues at coordinate 44,394 of NZ_JBGLYV010000034.1, forward strand.
ACCTGACCGAAGTTTTTCCAGAAGCCCTTGTATTGCTCTGGCTCGTTCTTCGCCAGTTTTTCCAGCATGTCCAGGACGCGCTTGGTCAGCGCCGACTTCATGGAATCGATGATCGGGTCTTTCTGCAGGATTTCCCGCGACACGTTCAGCGACAGGTCGTTGGAATCGACCACGCCTTTGATGAAGCGCAGGTACAGCGGCAGGAAGGACTCGGCCTGATCCATGACGAACACGCGCTGCACGTACAGCTTCAGGCCTTTTGGCGCTTCACGCTGGTACAGGTCAAACGGCGCACGGCTCGGCACGTACAGCAGCGAGCTGTACTCCAGCTTGCCTTCGACCTTGTTGTGGCTCCAGCTCAGCGGGTTTTCGAAGTCGTGGGCGATGTGCTTGTAGAACTCCTGGTATTCCTCGTCCTTGATCTCGGTACGCGGACGGGTCCACAGGGCGCTGGCGCGGTTGACGGTTTCCCACTCGACGGCCGGTTTCTCTTCGCCTTCAGCGGCTGCCACTTCTTTCGGCAACTCGATCGGCAAGGCGATATGGTCGGAGTACTTCTTGATGATATTGCGCAGACGCCAGCCATCGGCGAACTCGTCTTCACCGGATTTCAGGTGCAGGACGATGCGGGTACCGCGCTCGGCCTTGTCGATGGTCGCGACTTCGAAATTGCCTTCGCCCCTGGACGACCAGTGCACGCCTTCGCTGGCGGCGCTGCCGGCACGACGGCTGAACACGTCGACTTTGTCGGCGACGATGAATGCGGAGTAGAAACCGACACCGAACTGGCCGATCAGGTGCGAATCTTTCTTCTGGTCGCCGGTCAGGTGCTTCATGAAATCGGCGGTGCCGGACTTGGCGATGGTGCCCAGGTGGGTGATCGCATCCTCGCGGCTCATGCCGATACCGTTGTCTTCGAGGGTGACGGTTTTAGCGTCCTTGTCGAAGCTCACGCGGATTTTCAGTTCGGCACCACCTTCCAGCAGCTCTGGCTTGGCCAGGGCTTCGAAACGTAATTTGTCGACAGCGTCAGAGGCGTTCGAGATCAATTCGCGAAGGAAAATTTCCTTGTTGGAATACAGCGAATGGATCATGAGATGCAGCAGTTGCTTCACCTCGGTCTGGAAGCCCAGGGTTTCCTTTTGAGTTTCCACACTCATGGTCATCAAACTCCAATCAGATGGCATAAGCCGCGACCTTGAGGGTCAGCGGCGGGTTGTTCTCAGAGTTTGGGGCTGAGTTCAGGATTTCAAGGGCTCCTCGAGTTTGAAATGTGCACGGGCCGTGGCAATGGGTTCGGCCTCGGTGCTTTGCCAGGCGGTAATCGCCACGTTGGCAACCCGGCGGCCCTGGCGGCAAACCTGGCATCGGGCCCAGGTATCGCGAAACTGCCCGGCACGCAGGTAATCCAGGGAGAAGTCGATGATCTTCGGTACCCCGGGCGTTCCGGTAAACACCAGCAAGTGCAGCGCAGCGGCCAATTCCATGAAACCGGCGATCACACCGCCGTGAATCGCCGGCAACAAAGGGTTACCAATGTTGTCCTTGTTCGCTGGCAGCTTGAACAGCAACTCATCTCCCACCCTTGAGCATTCGACGCCGATAAGCCGGGCATAAGGAATCAGATCCAGCAGCGAGGCGTAATCGCCCTGCTCGTGGGCCTTTTGCAATTGCTCCTTCAGAGACTCGCTCATTGCGCACCTCCGGCAACCGCGCCAGCAAAGCCCTTGGTACCTTTGATGCCCTTGCCCATGCGCATGAAAGTGCCTACCACATGGGCAATGGGTTGCCCGGGGTCATCCTGATAGGCGAAGCCACGGGCAAAAATCACGTCGGTGGTTACCCGATAGCACTGGGCAAAGCCGTAGACATTCTTATGCGGCTCGGCAGCGTGCATATAGTCGATGCGCAGGTCGAGGGTCGGGCAGACTTCGAACTCCGGGAGCACGCAGAGTGTCGCCATGCCACAGGCCGTGTCCATCAACGAAGTCAGCGCCCCGCCATGAATCACGCCGGTTTCGGGATTACCGACGATCTGCGGGCTGTACGGCAACACAATCGTCAGCCCTTCGCTGCTGGCGCTGTGTACGCTTAGTCCAAGTACCTGACAATGTCGCAGCGCCGACAGAAAGCGCATCGCACGCTCAAAAACGGGGTTTTCAGCCATTTTATTAAAACTCTTGTTGATGTTCGTAGAGTGCGGTGGAGGTTCGGGTAAAAGTTCCGCACTAGAGCAAACTTATATATCTGAAAGAATTAAGGAACTTAACCCTGATGCGTGGGCTCTTAAGGCCAGTAGATGCTTTTCATCAGGAGAAACACCCCATGCGTAAGACTTTAGCTATTGCCTTGATGTTGACCGCTTCCCTCGGTCTCGCTGCCTGCGGCAAAAAAACCGAGGACAAAGCTCAAGATGCTAACCAAAATGCTGAGCAAGCCCAGCAAAAAATGAACGACGCGGCGAAAGAGGCTGCTCCGACCGCTCCAGCCGCTCCAGCCGCTCCAGCCGCTCCAGCCGCTCCGGCCGCTCCGGAAGCGCCTAAGAACTAATCCGGTTTTTAGCGTGACAAAAGAAAACCCGCCAAGTGCGGGTTTTCTTTTGTCTTCAAAAAAGCGGTTAGAGCAAAATCGTCCGAAAAGTCGGACTAATTATCAGCAACAGCGAACAGATTAATCCCACCAGCCAAACCATACTGCGTTGCCAGGCCAGGTCCTTCCAGTAACACACCAGGTAAATAACCCGCGAAACCACAAAGATGATCGCCAGACAGTCGATCAGCCATCCCGCCGTCTGCGTGGTATGCGCCATCAACACACCCACCGCGAATAACATGAACGCTTCGAAACTATTCTGATGCGCGGCTACTGCCCGGGCACCCAGGCCTGTGAGTTGCAACTGCTGTTGGCGCGGCAGGTGGTTATCGTAGCCGCCCTGCTCTTTCATGGCGCTGGTAACGGGGATTCGCGCCAGGTAGATCAACACGGCACTGATAAACACGCACCAGAATGGAATACTCATCAAGCAGCCTCTTTGATTACCTCCGGCAACGGCGCCTCTGTAGGGGTATAGACCATCACGTCGAGAACGTCGGAATGAAACTCGCGGCGGTACAACACAAACACGACGCCGGCACTCATCAACATGAATAACCATGGGCTGACAAACCAGGCCAGCATGGTCATGCCGAAGTAGTAGGAACGCAGCCCGAAGTTGAACTGGTTGGCAGCCATGGAGATGACGCGGGCCGCGCGGGAGGCAAACGCCTTGCGCTCTTGCTCCGACACATGGCGCTCGCCGGCCATCGGTGCCGACCCCACCAGTACCGCCGCAAAGTTGTATTGGCGCATGCACCAGCTGAACGTGAAGAACGCATAGACAAACACCAGCGCCAGGCACAGCAACTTGATTTCCGACATGCCCTGGGACGCCTGTTGCACCATCGGGATATCTGCCAGCAACGATACCGCCCGCTCCGAAGCCCCCAACACGGTGAGAATACCGGCCAGGATAATCAGCGTACTTGAGGCGAAGAACGACGCATTGCGCTCCAGATTGCCGATCACGCTGGCATCGGCGATGCGGTTGTCACGCAGCAGCATGCGGCGCATCCAGTCCTCACGGTACAAGTGCAGCACACTGGCCAGACACGCGGTGTCACGGCCTTTCCAGGTGGCATAACGGGTGTACCCGCCCCAGCAGGTAACGAACCAGACGGCGGCAAGAATGTGGATCAGGTTGGCTTGGATGAACGACATGCAGGTCCTTGTGATGTAAGGGCGAAATACCGAAAACCTGTGGGAGCGGGCTTGCTCGCGAAAGCGGAGTGTCAGTCGACATCCATGTTGAATGATAAACCGCATTCGCGAGCAAGCCCGCTCCCACAAAGTGCTTCGACGTTAGCTTAAGGAAAAAGACACTGCCTCACGCCCATAAAAAATGCCCCGTATCGATTGATACGGGGCATTTCCGTTTCTGCTCGAAACCCGCTTGTGGCGGGCCGTGGAGCGACTTAAGCCAAGGCTTCTTCGCGCTTGCCCAGCAGACGATCAAAGACAACTGCGACGACCAGTGTCATCACCGATGGCACCAGCCAGGCCAGGCCCTGCTCGCTCAGCGGCAGGTGGGCCAATTGCGTCGGCATCCAGTCCGCCAGACCTGCACCCTTCAGGGCGTCGATCAGGCCGAAGAGGAACGATACCAGCATTACCGGACCGACAATGCGACCTTGTTCGTGCCAGAAGTCCTTGCAGAAGCTCAGGGCCACCAGGGCGATGCACGGCGGGTAGATCGCGGTCAGTACCGGGATCGAGAACGCAATCAGCTTGGTCAGGCCCAGGTTGGACACCAGCAGGGAGAATGCAGCCAGGATGATGACCAGCGTCTTGTAGGACAGTGGCAGCACTCGGCTGAAGTATTCGGCGCAGGCACAGGTCAGGCCGACCGCGGTCACCAGGCACGCCAGCGAAATCAACACAGCGAGGAAACCACTGCCCAGCGAACCGAAGGTGTGCTGCACGTAAGCATGCAGTACCGCCGCGCCGTTGGTAGCGCCTGCGGCCACTTCATGGCTGCCCGAACCGAGACGGAACAGGCTGACATACACCAGCGCCAGGCCCACACCGGCAATCAGACCGGCGATGATCGCATAGCGGGTGATCAGTGCTGGCGACTCAACGCCACGGGAACGGATGGCGTTGACGATGACGATGCCGAACACCAGGGCGCCCAGGGTATCCATGGTCAGGTAACCATTGATGAAGCCCTGGGAAAACGGCGCCGCCACATATTCAGGGGTTGCCTGGCCAATGTCACCGGCCGGCAGGGCGAATGCGGCAATGCCCAGCACCGCCAGGGCGATGATCTTCAGCGGAGCGAGGAAGCGCCCTACGGTATCCAGCAGACGGCCCGGATACAGCGAGATGAAGAACACCAGCAGGAAGTACACCGAGCTGTACAGGAACAATGCCAGCGGGCTCTCGCCGGTCAGCGGCGCCAGACCCACTTCGAACGATACCGTCGCGGTACGTGGCGTTGCGAACAGCGGGCCCACGGCCAGGTAGCACGCCGCCGCCAACAGGCCGCCGGCGATTTTACCGATCGGGCTGCTCAACGCATCCATTGCACCACCGACCTTGGCCAGGGCCACAACGGTGATCACCGGCAGACCGACCGCGGTGACCAGGAAACCCAGCGCCGCCATCCAGACATTAGGTCCGGACTGCAAACCGACGATAGGGGGGAAGATGATATTGCCGGCCCCGACGAACAGGGCAAACGTCATAAAACCAAGTGCCAGGATGTCCTGGCCTTTCAACACTTTCATTAAGGAAATACCACACTACTGAATCGGAATTTAGAGAGGGATTTCCCTATGGGTGAGGGAAATGCTGTCAGTCCGTATAAGACCGACCCTTTTAGCGCGTTGCCGCCTTGTGGGCCGCGGACGCAAAAATGGCGCGTAGATTAACGAATTTGGCCGATAAACGCACTGTTAGAGGGCGAACTATCCGATCTACGACATTTGCGTGTCGCATTTTCGCATGTAAATGGTTGGCGCCTGTAAGTCCGTCTTCGCGAGCAAGCCCGCTCCCACAGTTGACCGGGTCGTTCGCAAAAATTGCATACGGCACAACTCCCTGTGGGAGCGGGCTTGCCCGCGAAGGGGCCGGTCCTGACACCGCATGACCTCGAAAACGACAAAGGCCACCCGAAGGTGGCCTTTGTTTGGTGAAGCGTCAGCCAAGCACGAGGCTTACTTGACAGCCCAACCAGTCAGCTCGGCCAGGGCCTTGCCGATGTCTGCCAGCGAACGCACGGTTTTAACACCTGCGTCTTGCAGAGCAGCGAATTTCTCGTCTGCAGTGCCTTTGCCGCCAGAGATGATTGCGCCAGCATGGCCCATGCGCTTGCCCGGAGGAGCAGTCACACCAGCGATGTAGGAAACAACCGGCTTGGTCACGTGTGCCTTGATGTAGGCAGCCGCTTCTTCTTCAGCCGAACCGCCGATCTCGCCGATCATCACGATCGCTTCGGTCTTCGGGTCTTCCTGGAACAGCTTCAGGATGTCGATGAAGTTCGAACCCGGGATCGGGTCACCACCGATGCCGACGCAAGTCGACTGACCGAAACCGGCGTCAGTAGTCTGCTTCACAGCTTCGTAGGTCAGGGTGCCGGAACGGGAAACGATACCGACCTTGCCTGGCAAGTGAATGTGACCTGGCATGATGCCGATCTTGCATTCGCCTGGAGTGATTACGCCTGGGCAGTTAGGGCCGATCAGGGTAACACCCAGCTCGTCGCACTTAACTTTAGCGTCCAGCATGTCCAGGGTAGGAATGCCTTCGGTGATGCACACGATCAGCTTGATGCCGCCGAAGGCAGCTTCCAGGATCGAGTCTTTGCAGAAAGGAGCCGGAACGTAGATCACGCTGGCGGTGGCGCCAGTGGCAGCTACGGCGTCTTTCACGGTGTTGAACACTGGCAGGCCCAGGTGCTCGGTGCCGCCTTTGCCTGGAGTTACACCACCAACCATCTTGGTGCCGTACTCGATGGCTTGCTGGGTGTGGAAACTACCTTGCGAACCGGTAATACCCTGGCAGATAACTTTGGTGTCTTTATTGATCAGGACGCTCATTATTTGCCCTCCGCAGCTTTGACAACTTGTTGAGCAGCGTCGGTCAGGCTGGTAGCAGCGATGATGTTCAAACCGCTTTCTGCCAGTACTTTAGCGCCCAGCTCAGCGTTGTTGCCTTCAAGGCGAACAACAACCGGGATTTTCACGCCGACTTCTTTCACTGCACCGATGATGCCTTCGGCAATCATGTCGCAACGAACGATGCCGCCGAAGATGTTGACCAGTACTGCAGCGACGTTAGTGTCGGACAGGATGATCTTGAACGCTTCGGTAACGCGTTCTTTGGTAGCGCCGCCGCCCACGTCGAGGAAGTTGGCTGGCTTGCCGCCATGCAGGTTGACGATGTCCATGGTACCCATGGCCAGGCCAGCACCGTTGACCATGCAACCGATGTTGCCTTCCAGCGCTACGTAGTTCAGTTCGAACTTGGCAGCGTGCGCTTCGCGCGGATCGTCTTGCGACGGATCGTGGAAAGTCTTCAGCTTAGGCTGACGGTACATGGCGTTGGCGTCGATGTTGATCTTGGCGTCCAGGCAGTGCAGATCGCCGTCAGCCTTGATCACCAGCGGGTTCACTTCCAGCAGGGCCAGATCGTGATCCTGGAACAGTTTGGCCAGACCTACGAAGATCTTGGCGAACTGGGCAACTTGCTTGCCTTCCAGACCCAGCTGGAATGCCAGCTCGCGACCCTGGAATGGCTGAGCGCCAACCAGTGGGTCGATAGTGGCTTTCAGAATTTTTTCTGGAGTGTCGTGAGCGATTTTCTCGATGTCCACGCCACCTTCGGTGGAAGCCATGAACACGATACGACGGCTCGAACGGTCAACGACAGCGCCCAGGTACAGCTCTTTAGCGATATCAGTGCACGATTCAACCAGGATCTTGGTGACTGGCTGACCGTTGGCGTCAGTCTGGTAAGTCACCAGACGCTTGCCCAGCCACTGCTGTGCGAAGGCTTTGGCGTCTTCTTTGTTGCGAACCAGCTTGACGCCGCCCGCTTTACCGCGACCACCGGCGTGGACCTGGGCTTTGACAACCCACTCGCTGCCGCCGATTTTGTCGCAAGCTTCTGCTGCTGCTTCCGGGGTGTCTACCGCGTAACCGGTGGAAACTGGCAGGCCGTATTCAGCGAACAGCTGCTTACCCTGATACTCGTGAAGATTCATGCTTATTACCGTCTTCGTTAGGTACTGCGCATTCGGTGCTGCACTCATTCAAGTGCCGCACCACCTGTGACTGCTGCTTGCATAGCCTTTCCGGATACCCGGTGCAGCTATGCAAGACTGCGTCCAGCGGATATTCCGCGGTGAGTCTTGCATGCAAGGCTCACGACGGGCCATTCCGCCGTGGTTTCTTATTGTCTTAACGCTTCTTGCGGTTGGCGATGTGGATGGCGCCGCCATTCACTGCCAAAGCAGCTTCGTGCAAGGCTTCAGACAGGGTCGGATGGGAGAAAACCATCATGCCCAGGTCTTCAGCGCTGGTGCCGAACTCCATACCGATCGCGCCCTGCTGAACCAGTTCTGCAGCGCTTGGGCCAATCACGTGGACGCCCAGAACGCGGTCTGTCTTGGCATCTGCGATGACCTTGACGAAACCACCGGTGTCGTTGGCAGCCATGGCACGGCCAGAGGCTGCGAACGGGAAGGTGCCGACGTTAACTTCAACGCCTTCAGCTTTCAAGGCCTGCTCGGTTTTACCAACCCATGCGATTTCCGGGTGAGTATAAATAACCGAAGGAATAAGATCATAGTTCATCTGGGCCTTGTGGCCCTTGATGCGCTCGACGACCATGATGCCCTCTTCCGAGGCCTTGTGCGCCAGCATCATGCCGCGAACCACGTCGCCGATGGCGTAGACGCCCGGTACGGTGGTGGCGCAGTGATCGTCAACGTGCACGAAACCGCGCTCGTCCAGGGTCACGCCGCAGTCGGCAGCCAGCAGATCAGTGGTCACCGGACGGCGACCAACGGCTACGATCAGCTTGTCGAACGTGATGTTCTGTTCGCCGTTGGCATCGGTGTAGTTCACAACGACTTCGTCGCCGTTCACTTTGGAACCGGTTACGCGAGCGCCCAGCTTGATGTCCAGACCCTGCTTGGTCAGGGTTTTCAGCGCTTCCTTGGAAACAGCGGTGTCCGCTGCCATCAGGAAGGTGTCCAGGGCTTCCAGGACAGTCACTTCTGCACCCAGACGCGACCAGACCGAACCCAGTTCCAGACCGATCACGCCAGCGCCGATCACGCCCAGACGCTTGGGTACCGATTGGAATTCCAGGGCGCCGGTGGAGTCGACGATCACATTCTGGTCAACCGGAGCTGGCGGAATGTCGATCGGACGCGAACCTGGAGCCAGGATGACGTTTTCGGCTTCGATGACTTCAACCGAGCCGTCTGGCTTGGTGACTTCGACTTTCTTGCCGGCCAGCAGCTTGCCATGACCCTGGATGGAGGTCACACCGTTGGCTTTGAACAGGGTCGCAACGCCAGAGGTCAGGCCTTTGACGATGTTGGCTTTACGGCCGACCATCGCGGGCACGTCCATGGTCACGCCAGCGTGATTGATACCGTGGATCGCGAAACCGTCCTGGGCCTCGTGGAATTTCCACGAGCTGTCCAGCAGGGCCTTGGATGGAATGCAGCCGACGTTCAGGCAAGTACCGCCCAGAGCCAGTTTGCCTTCCTTGTCGGTGTACTTCTCGATGCAGGCAGTGGAGAGACCCAACTGCGCGGCCTTGATGGCAGCGACGTAACCGCCAGGGCCCGCACCGATCACTACTACGTCAAATTTCTGCGACATTCAAAAAATCCTCTTTAGCGAAAAGCTTCGAGCCGCGAGCGACAAGCCAGGCTGCGGGTTTTCCGACAGCCTGGGCTTGCAGCTCATGGCTGCTTCTATCAGATATCCAGCAACAGACGAGCCGGATCTTCCAGCAGGTTCTTGATGGTCACCAGGAAGGTCACAGCTTCTTTGCCATCGATCAGACGGTGATCGTAGGACAGTGCCAGGTACATCATCGGACGGATAACGACCTGACCGTTGATGGCCATAGGACGCTGGATGATGTTGTGCATGCCCAGGATGGCTGCTTGTGGCGGGTTGACGATCGGGGTCGACATCATCGAACCGAAAGTACCGCCGTTGGTGATGGTGAAAGTACCACCGGTCATTTCGTCCATCGACAGTTTGCCGTCGCGGGCTTTCTTGCCGAAGGTGGCGATGCCGCCTTCGATTTCAGCCAGGCTCATCAGTTCGGCGTTACGCAGGACCGGTACAACCAGGCCGCGATCGCTGGAAACTGCAACGCCGACGTCAGCGTAGCCGTGGTAAACGATGTCGCCGCCGTCGATCGAGGCGTTGACAGCCGGGAAGCGTTTCAGCGCTTCGGTGGCTGCTTTCACGAAGAACGACATGAAGCCCAGGCGTACGCCGTTGTGGGACTTCTCGAACAGATCCTTGTACTTCGAACGCAGCGCCATGACTTCGGTCATGTCGACTTCGTTGAAAGTGGTCAGCATCGCCATGTTCGACTGAGCTTCAACCAGACGCTTGGCCACGGTGGCGCGAACGCGGGTCATCGGTACGCGCTTCTCGATGCGGTCGCCAGCGGCGAACACAGGAGCAGCGGCAGCCGGAGCGGCAGCCTTGGCAGGTGCTGCAGCAGGAGCGGCTTTCTTGGCTTCGACAGCGGCAACCACGTCTTCCTTGGTTACACGACCGTCTTTGCCGGTGCCTTTGACGGACGCCAGGTTGATGCCGTTTTCTTCGGCCAGCTTGCGAGCGGCTGGAGCTGCGATAGCGTCTTCGTCAGCGCCGGCAGCTGGAGCTGCGGCAGCAGCGGCCGGAGCAGCAGCGGCAGCCGGAGCGGCAGCAGCAGCGCCGCCTTCAACGATGGAGCCGAGGACTTCGTCGGACAGAACGGTGTCGCCTTCGTTCTTGACGATTGCGCCCAGCACGCCGTCAGCGGTAGCCAGCACTTCCAGCACGACTTTGTCGGTTTCGATGTCGACGATCAGTTCGTCGCGCTTGACCGCGTCGCCCGGTTGCTTGTGCCAGGTGGCAACGGTGCCATCGGCAACCGATTCCGGGAAAGTGGGGGCTTTGATCTCGATAGCCATTATCTGTGGTTCCTTAAATTCGGTTTCAGGTGCGCGAAGGCGTTAAACAGTAAAGGCGTCTTGCAGCAGTTGTTCCTGCTGCTCGGCGTGCATCGATGCGTAACCGCATGCAGGTGCAGCAGAAGCCTCACGGCCCGCGTACTCGAGTACGAGAGACTTGTTGAGGTTGGCGACGCTGCGACGCAAGTGGTGTTGGCTGCAGTACCAGGCACCCTGGTTCATCGGCTCTTCCTGGCACCAGACGGCATGCTTGGCGTTGGTGTAAGGAGCCAGGACTTCTTTCAAGTCGTCCTCAGGGAACGGGTACAGCTGCTCGATACGCACGATGGCGATGTCGTCACGGCCTTCGGCACGGCGTTTTTCCAGCAGGTCGTAGTAGACCTTGCCGCTACACAGAACAACGCGCTCGACCTTTTTCGGGTCCAGGGCATCGATTTCCGGAATAACGGTCTGGAACGAACCTTCGGCCAGATCTTCCAGCGTCGAGATGGCCAGCTTGTGGCGCAGCAGCGACTTCGGAGTCAGGACTACCAGTGGCTTGCGCAGCGGGCGAATCACCTGACGGCGCAGCAAGTGGTAGATCTGAGCCGGCGTCGTCGGCATGCACACCTGAATGTTGTGCTCGGCGCACAGCTGCAGGTAACGCTCCAGACGAGCCGAGGAGTGCTCCGGACCCTGACCTTCATAACCGTGCGGCAGCAGCATGGTCAGACCGCACAGACGGCCCCACTTGTGCTCGCCACTGGTGATGAACTGGTCGATAACTACCTGGGCGCCGTTGGCGAAGTCGCCGAACTGGGCTTCCCAGATAACCAGGGCATTCGGCGTGGTGGTCGAGTAACCGTACTCGAACGCCAATACCGCTTCTTCGGACAGGAACGAGTCGTACAGGTCGAAACGCGGCTGACCGTCGTACAGGTTCTGCAGCGGGATGTAGGTACCCGCGTCTTTCTGGTTGTGCAGGACAGCATGGCGGTGCGAGAACGTACCGCGGCCGATGTCCTGGCCAGTCATGCGGATCGGGTGACCTTCGAACGCCAGGGTCGCGTACGCCATGGTTTCGGCGTAACCCCAGTTGATCGGCAGGCCGCCGGCTTGCATCTTCTGGCGGTCTTCGTAGATCTTGGCAACCTGGCGCTGAACCACGAAGCCTTCCGGGATCTCCAGCAGCTTGGCGGACAGCTCCTGCAAGGTCTTGAGGTCGAAGCGAGTGTCGTGACGCGCGGTCCAGGCGTGGCCCAGATATGGACGCCAGTCCACGAACAACTCTTTGTTCGGCTCCTTGACCAGGCTTTTCACCACGTGCAGACCGTTGTCCAGCGCGTTGCGGTATTCGTCGACTTTCGCCTGAACACGCTCTGCGTCCAGCACACCGCCCTGGGTCAGACGATCGGCATACAGCTCACGGGTGGTGCGCTGCTTGGTGATCTGCTGATACATCAGAGGCTGGGTGCCGCTTGGCTCGTCGGCCTCGTTGTGGCCGCGACGACGGTAGCAGACCAGGTCGATCACCACGTCACGCTTGAATTGCATGCGGTAGTCGATGGCCAGCTGGGTCACGAACAATACGGCTTCCGGATCATCACCATTCACATGGAGGATCGGCGCCTGGATCATTTTCGCAACGTCGGTCGCGTACTCGGTGGAACGCGAGTCCAGCGGGTTGCTGATGGTGAAACCGACCTGGTTGTTGATCACGATGTGCACGGTACCGCCGGTCTTGAAACCGCGGGTCTGCGACATCTGGAAGGTTTCCATGACCACGCCCTGACCTGCGAATGCAGCGTCACCGTGGATGGAGATCGGCAGAACCTTCTCGCCGGTCGGGTCGTTACGACGATCCTGACGGGCGCGAACCGAACCCTCGACCACCGGGGATACGATTTCCAGGTGGGACGGGTTGAACGCCATGGCCAGGTGAACTTCACCGCCGGTGGTCATCACGTTGGACGAGAAGCCCTGGTGGTATTTCACGTCACCGGAACCCAGCTCGACCTTCTTCTTGCCTTCGAACTCGTCGAACAGCTCGCGCGGGTTCTTGCCGAAGGTGTTGACCAGCACGTTCAGACGGCCACGGTGGGCCATGCCGATGACGATTTCCTTGGTGCCGTAGGAACCGGAACGCTGGATCAGCTCGTCGAGCATCGGAATCAGGCTCTCGCCGCCTTCCAGACCGAAACGCTTGGTGCCCGGGTATTTGGTGCCCAGGTATTTTTCCAGGCCTTCGCCGGCGGTCACGCGCTCGAGCAGGTGGCTCTTGATGTCGGCGGAGTACGTCGGACGACCGCGCACGCTTTCCAGACGCTGCTGGAACCACTGGCGCTGCTCGGAATCGGTGATATGCGTGAATTCAGCGCCGATGGTGCGGCAATATGTCTGCTGCAACGCTTCGTGAATTTCGCGTAGGCTCGCTTCCTCTTTGCCGATGAACAGGTCGCCGGCACGGAAGGTCGTATCAAGATCGGCATTGGTCAAGCCGTAATGATTGATCGACAGGTCTGCAGGTGCAGGACGCTGCCACAGCCCCAGCGGGTCAAGCTGGGCTGCCTGGTGGCCACGCATACGGTAGGCCTGGATCAATCGCAGCACTTCAACTTGCTTCTTCTCGTGCTCACTGCTCACGCTGCCGGCGGAAACCGGTTGGGCGCGGCGCTGGTTCTTTGCCAGCAAGACGAAATGATCGCGAATTGTGGAGTGCGAAACATCGGTGGCAGAGTTGCCGTCGGCAGGCAACTTCTGGAAGTAGGTGCGCCACTCTTCTGGCACAGCGTTAGGGTCGTGCAGGTAGAGCTCGTAAAGCTCTTCCACATAGGCAGCGTTACTACCGGATAGGTAGGCACTGTTCCACATGCGCTGCATCACGCTTTCTTGCATGCTTGGTCACCCTCGGTTAGGGGAACACCATCGGTGTCGACACCGAGCAAACTTGCAGAAGTCCGAATGCAGCGACCAAAACAAGCCACTAGGATCACACTGATAGTCCGGGTACCAGCCCGGATGCCCCTGCTTGTCTCATTTCTTCAAAATAAGAGCCGCAGCCTTTTAAGCTGCTGCTCAGGTTAAAACTACGGCGCCGGTTGAAGCCTGCGCCGCAGCATCTACGGGTACAGCGGTTCTACGGGTACAGCAGCTGAATCACACGCCGCTCGAGAGCAACATGTTACGGATGTGACCGATGGCCTTAGTCGGGTTCAGGCCTTTCGGACATACGTTGACGCAGTTCATGATCCCGCGGCAGCGGAATACGCTGAACGGGTCATCCAGCGAAGCCAGACGCTCGGACGTCTTGGTGTCACGGCTGTCTGCCAGGAAGCGGTACGCTTGCAGCAGGGCAGCCGGGCCCAGGAACTTGTCCGGGTTCCACCAGAAGGACGGGCAGGAAGTCGAGCAGCAAGCGCACAGGATGCACTCGTACAGACCGTCCAGCTTTTCACGCTCTTCAGGGGACTGCAGACGCTCGATGGCCGGAGCCGGCGTGTCGTTCTGCAGGTATGGCTTAACCTTCTCGTATTGCTTGTAGAAGATGCTCATATCGACGACCAGGTCACGGATAACCGGCAAACCTGGCAGAGGACGAACGATCAACTTGTTACCTTTTACGACAGCAGACAGCGGCGTGATGCACGCCAGACCGTTTTTGCCGTTGATGTTCATGCCGTCGGAACCGCAAACACCTTCACGGCAAGAGCGACGATAGGAGAAACCTTCGTCCTGCTCTTTGATCAGGGCCAGCACATCCAGCACCATCAGGTCCTTACCACCGGTATCGACCTGGAATTCCTGCATGAACGGCGCTGCGTCCTGATCAGGGTTGTAGCGATAAACACTGACTTGCAACATGGCGGTCACCCTTAATAAGTCCGGACTTTAGGTTCGAAAGTCGGAACAGTCTTCGGCGAGAAGTTCACGGCACGCTTGGTGACGCGCTTGTCACCCGGGAAGTACAGGGTGTGGCACAGCCAGTTTTCGTCGTCACGGTCTTCGAAGTCTTCACGGGCGTGAGCACCACGGGACTCCTTGCGAACTTCAGCGGCGATAGCGGTAGCTTCGGCCACTTCCAGCAGGTTTTGCAGTTCCAGCGCTTCGATACGTGCAGTGTTGAACGCCTGCGACTTATCGTTGATCTTCACGTTGGCGATGCGGGTACGCAGCTCAGCCAGCTGAGCGATACCTTTCTGCATGTATTCGCCGGTACGGAATACACCGAAGTAGTTCTGCATGCAGCTTTGCAGCTCGCGACGCAGGGTAGCGACGTCTTCGCCGTCGGTACGGTTGTTCAGTGCGTTCAGGCGCGACAGGGCAGCTTCGATATCGGCTTCGGTGGCGTCATCGTATTCGATGCCGTCGGTCAGAGCCTTCTCCAGGTGCAGGCCGGCAGCGCGGCCGAATACCACCAGGTCGAGCAACGAGTTGCCGCCCAGACGGTTGGCGCCGTGTACCGATACGCAAGCCACTTCACCTACCGCGAACAGACCAGGAATGATCTTGTCCACGCCTTCGGCGTCCTGGGTGATCGCCTGGCCATGAATGTTGGTGGCAACGCCGCCCATCATATAGTGGCAAGTCGGAACAACCGGAACCGGAGCGACAACCGGGTCAACGTGCGCGAAAGTCTTCGACAGTTCGCAGATGCCTGGCAGACGGCTGTGCAGCACTTCCTCGCCCAGGTGGTCGAGCTTGAGCATCACGTGGTCGCCGTTCGGACCGCAACCGTTACCGGCGATGATCTCTTTAACCATCGAACGGGCAACAACGTCACGACCAGCAAGGTCCTTGGCGTTCGGAGCATAACGCTCCATGAAACGCTCGCCGTGCTTGTTGATCAGGTATCCACCTTCACCACGGCAACCTTCTGTAACCAGTACACCAGCGCCGGCGATGCCGGTCGGGTGGAACTGCCACATTTCAATGTCTTGTACCGGCACACCGGCACGCAGCGCCATGCCAACGCCGTCACCGGTGTTGATCAGGGCGTTGGTGGTCGAAGCGTAGATACGGCCTGCACCGCCGGTCGCCAGCACGGTGGCTTTCGCGCGGATGTAGGTGGTTTCACCGGTTTCGATGCAGATCGCGATCACACCGACGAACTCGCCTTCGCCGTTCTTCACCAGATCGACAGCGTAGTACTCGTTCAGGAACACGGTACCGGCTTTCAGGTTGCCCTGATAAAGGGTGTGCAGCAGCGCGTGACCGGTACGGTCGGAAGCGGCGCAAGTACGGGCAGCCTGCCCGCCTTTACCGTAATCCTTCGACTGACCGCCGAATGGACGCTGGTAGATACGACCTTGCTCGGTACGCGAGAAAGGCATGCCCATGTGGTCCAGCTCGTAAACGGCAGCCGGGCCTTCCTGACACATGTATTCGATAGCGTCCTGGTCACCGATGTAGTCGGAACCCTTGACGGTATCGTACATGTGCCAGCGCCAGTCATCGTTCGGGTCGGCAGACGCGATTGCGCAGGTGATGCCGCCTTGAGCGGACACAGTGTGCGAGCGGGTCGGGAAAACCTTGGTGATCACGGCAGTCTTGTGACCGCCCTGTGCCAGTTGCAGCGCTGCGCGCATGCCGGCACCGCCACCACCAATAATGATGGCGTCGAAAGAAATCGTTGGAATGTTAGCCATGACTCAGATACCCCAGAGAATCTGCACACCCCAGACGAAGTAAGCGAACATCGCAACGCCGCATACTGCCTGGAAAAGGAAACGCACAGCCGTCGCGGACTTGCCCAGCGCCATTGGCGTCAGGTAGTCGGTCGCGATGGTCCACATGCCGACCCAGGCGTGAGCGCCGAGGGCAACAAGGGCCAGGAGGCTGAAGATACGCATCCCGTTATGGGCGAACAGTTCATGCCACTGGGCGTACTCGAGGCCAGGATGGGCCACGATGTATCCGATCAGGAAGATGAAGTAAGCCGCGAGAACGACCGCAGAAACGCGCTGCGCCATCCAGTCATAGAGGCCCGAACGCGACAGGTTCGTGACGTTAGTTACCATATCCAAACTCCTGCCAGAACGATTACCACCACGGAAACGGCGATAACGATTTTCGAGCCCAGCTTGCCGCCTTCCAGCGTCTCACCGATGCCCATGTCCATGATCAAATGGCGCACACCGGCTACCAGGTGATACAGCAGAGCGGACAGGATGCCCCAAATCACTAGCTTGGCTAGCGGACTGGTCAGACACGCTTTCACCTGACCGAAGCCTTCCTCGGAGCTCAGCGACTTGTCCCATGCGTAAAGCATGATGGCAAGGCACACGAAGAGGATGACACCGGAAATACGGTGAAGAATGGACGTGTAAGCAGTGACTGGGAGTTTGATGGTCCTTAGGTCTAGGTTTACAGGTCGTTGGCTTTTCACGGCTTTTTTTTCACACTGAAGAGCCCCTAACAATCAGGGCAAAGTTGTTGGGGAGTGCACTGGTCAGGTAACCACCACCCAGGGATGCGACCCCCAATGAAAGCAAGCCCAAAAGCCCTTGGCGGTCGGTGGCCGAGTATAGACAGTTAGGCTACTAATGACAACGCAAACACCTAACCCAAACAGCGGATTGCGCAACTGACATAAAAGGCGTAAATGGCAGTCAATTTCGAGGAAAAAGTCCGGTTAAAGCCTTCTGGAGCAAGACTTTAGGCAAATTGACATTCGAATTTATCTCACTATAGTGGTGCGGGCCCTGCGTGGGGGGTCTGTCTGATGATTTCAAGCATAAATAGGAGGCCACATGGCTGACAAAAAAGCGCAGTTGATCATCGAGGGCGCAGCCCCCGTCGAGCTGCCCATTTTAACCGGCACCGTTGGTCCCGATGTTATCGATGTTCGGGGCCTGACGGCCACGGGCCGTTTCACCTTTGACCCAGGCTTCATGTCGACCGCCTCGTGCGAGTCGAAGATCACCTATATCGACGGCGACAACGGCATTCTGCTGCACCGCGGCTACCCGATCGAACAGCTGGCTGAAAAGTCGGACTACCTGGAAACCTGCTATCTGCTGCTCAACGGCGAACTGCCGACCGCAGAACAGAAGGCCCAGTTCGTCAGCACCGTGAAGAACCACACCATGGTTCACGAGCAGCTGAAGACCTTCTTCAACGGCTTCCGTCGCGACGCCCACCCGATGGCCGTCATGTGCGGCGTAGTCGGCGCCCTCTCGGCGTTCTACCACGACTCCCTGGACATCAATAACCCGCAGCATCGCGAAATTTCCGCGATCCGCCTGGTTGCCAAGATGCCGACCCTGGCCGCGATGGTTTACAAGTACTCCATGGGCCAACCCATGATGTACCCGCGCAACGACCTGTCGTACGCGGAAAACTTCCTGCACATGATGTTCAACACCCCGTGCGAGATCAAACCGATCAGCCCGGTGCTCGCCAAGGCCATGGACCGGATCTTCATCCTCCATGCCGACCACGAGCAGAACGCCTCGACGTCCACCGTGCGTCTGGCGGGCTCCTCGGGCGCCAACCCGTTCGCCTGTATCGCCGCCGGTATCGCTGCACTGTGGGGCCCTGCCCACGGCGGTGCAAACGAAGCCGTACTGACCATGCTCGATGAAATCGGCGATGTTTCCAACATCGACAAGTTCATCGCCAAGGCCAAGGACAAGAACGATCCGTTCAAACTGATGGGCTTCGGTCACCGCGTTTACAAAAACCGCGACCCGCGCGCCACCGTCATGAAGCAGACCTGCGACGAAGTGTTGAAGGAACTGGGCATCCAGAACGATCCGCAACTCGAACTGGCCATGCGCCTGGAAGAGATCGCCCTGACCGACCCGTACTTCATCGAGCGCTCGCTGTACCCGAACGTCGACTTCTACTCGGGGATCATCCTCAAGGCGATCGGCATTCCAACCAGCATGTTCACCGTGATCTTCGCCCTGGCGCGGACCGTCGGCTGGATCTCCCACTGGAAAGAAATGCTCTCCAGCCCGTACAAGATTGGCCGTCCGCGCCAGTTGTACACCGGCTACGAGTCGCGTGATATCACCAAGCTGGAAGACCGCAAGTAAGAGTTGTCTTGCTGTAGCGTGTTGAGTTGTACCGGGAACGGCCTCTTATATAGAGGCCGTTTTTGTTTTCCTTTTTTAATTGTGTACATATCCGTTTCTTTGGCCGCGGCCACTTACGGTTCCGCCCTTACGGCGGGTTACTTGGAAAAGCGGAGCGCCGCCCGGCCCCAAGTAACCAAGGGCTCTTGCCCCTGACGTTCGGTGCCTCGCCAAGGCTCGGCATTCCCTCGCTCCGGTCCTGCTCCGTGGGCCCGCCGCGATCGGCCATCCATGGCCGTACGCGGCTAAC